>JAYEJR010000032.1:0-15764 GCA_034660715.1 Campylobacterota bacterium
TTTTCTAACTTCATTATCTAAAAAGTGTTCTAAGTAGTCTGTAATCTGTGAATACTTACTCATGTAATTGGCTAAACCTTTATAATTTATTAACAAAAAATATTATATCCAAGTTTAGTAACAAGTTAGTTCATATATAAATAAGTGAGTTATCTCACAACTATTTTAATTGATTCAAAATAATTAATTAAAAAATAATATGAACTTATATAATAAATTTTAATGCAAAATGATTCCATTCGATAAAAAAAACAGTTTTTATTATTATTTATTTTTTCATTAAATAAAATAATTTTATCGATGTGATATCTTTGTGATTCTCCTATTTTAGGACTTTGTGTAAATTCTACACATTTGTTTTTATTATATTGGTTTAATGTCAAATTATTAATTATATTTATATCACATAAAGTTTTTTTTAAGAGTTCATGTCACATAATGCTTGCAAGTAATCAAATCGTATCTTTACTTTTTGAGAACATTTTTTTTACATCCAAAGGGGAACAGATGAAATTAACAAAAATAAGTTTAGCGGCAACGTTAGCACTAACAATGAGTTTACAAGCGGGAACTGTAGACACAGTTGCTGATACAGCAAAAAAAGCGACTGACAACATGAAGTTTGATGGACAGTTAAAACTTTGGTACCAAACAATGAATCACGATGGTATCAGTAACGGTCAAGCAGATAAAGGTTTCTTTATGAGAGACACAAATCAGCCAAATGAGTGGGGAAACATTGAAGCGCAACTTAGCGTAAGTGGAAATGCAAATGAGCACTTAAAATATAAAGTGACAGCAATGACAGTTACAACAATGGGAATTGACAATCAAATCACAGTTGGTCAAACTACTCGTCCAAGTCAATTTGGCGCCTCAAATGGAAACGATGCGCAACCATTCTGGTTTCATGAAGCGTACTTAGATTACGTACTTACAAAAAACACTGACTTAAAAGCGGGTCGTACAGAGTTTACTTCTCCATTTATCTATACAGAAAAGTGGAATGCAACAGCTAACTCATTTGAGGCTCTTGTAGCAACAAATACAGATATTCCTAAAACAACTGTAATAGGTGCATGGATAGCTAAAGGTAATGGAGCGACAGACAACTTCGAGTATGCACCTCAAGTTTTTGGAGCTGAGAGTAAGTTTAGTAACTTTGGAGGGTATGTTAATAGAACAACAACAACTGGAAAAACTTTTATAAAAGATAATACTGGTGCTGATACTACTGACTATATAGAGACTACGGAAGTTAATGAAGAAAGAATTGCAACGGGTGGTGCAGCAGTTCTTGGTGTAAAAAACAACACTCTAAGCTTTATGCCTATTCAAGCATGGGGATACTTAGTAACAGATGCAGCACAAGCTCTCTGGGTACAGGGTGATGCTGGTATGAAAGATCTTGGACCGATTGATAAAGTGGGTCTTCAACTTATCGGTGCTAGCATTGGTACTACTGGTGGTGTAAAAAATGCGATTGAAAATAATAAATTTGCAAAACAAGACGCAGCGGAAAACAAAACAAAAGACACTATGGCAGCAGCTGCAAAACTCTCTGTAAAAAGTGGTATCTTTGGCGTTTATGCGGCATACTCAAAAACAAGTGCGGGTAACCTTCCTGTAGCAAATATGGCAACAAACTATAAGAAAACAAAACTACCAACAGCATCTATCTTTAACGATGGTATGGTAGCAGCACAACCAAATACTCAAGCAGTGAAAATTGCAGCAACTGCAAAATTTGAAGGTATCGGTAATCTTTTAGTCTCTTATGGTTCATACACAGTTGGACAAAATGCAGGTTACTACAATCCAAACCAGAAAACTGGTGGACCAGCTTCTATGGGTGTAATCGCTCAAGATCTAGGAAAAGACCTTGATATGAATGAGTTTGACATCAAATTTACAACAAAAGTTAAAGATATTGATTTAGCAGCAATGTACATCAACGTTGACAAAACTTACGTACCTATCTTAGGTGATAGCGCAAACGGTGGTACGACGCAAGAGTATGGAACAATCGGAGATCAAATTATTCGTATAATCGCAACTCTTAAGTTCTAACAACTCTTTTTAAGCAAATTTCACTCCGCCTCCATTGGGGGCGAACAAAACAAATTTCAAGATTTCAGGTCTTCATATTCTCCTTATTCTTTAGACCTGTCTTCTATTATTAGATTTTTTAATCTTTACTTCATTACACAACTGATATAATTTTCTCACTTACTAAAACTATATATAGGAGTTTAAGAGATGTTACAGAAGTTACAACTAGCACTAATACCTCTACTACTTTCCACCCTTTTGTTATCTGCAGAACATGAAGAAGCAAAAGAACTCTTCAATGATGCTGCTTGTATGGATTGTCATAATGATAAAGATTTTGCACATAGAGAGAAGAAGGTTAACAACTTTAAAAAGCTACACAATGCAGTAGATGCTTGTAGATTTGGAAATGATGCCGATTGGTTTGATGATGAGAGTATGAGTGTTTCTAAATACCTAAACGCTAAATATTATCACTTTAAAAAAGAGAAGAGTGATTAACAAACCTCTTTTTTTGCCATAAAGTTCAACTCACTACAAGAGAAACCAGCCTCTTTTCTTGCAGTGAGATTTAGGTTCTTAGGGCGAAGAAAACCTTGAGGATAATACTTATCAATAATCTCAAAATAGACACCCTTCTCTAAGCCCTTCACTTCACAAGCATAGTTAAACCAGACATCCCCTTTTTTGACATGATCAAC
Organism: Campylobacterota bacterium; assembly: GCA_034660715.1. Taxonomy (GTDB): domain Bacteria; phylum Campylobacterota; class Campylobacteria; order Campylobacterales; family Sulfurimonadaceae; genus Sulfurimonas. The sequence goes on from JAYEJR010000032.1 coordinate 2,754, forward strand.
CTCTTCTTCAAGTATTATATTTAGAGTAGTTATAATCTTATCGCACATCTCATTTTGGGGTAATTTTTTGAGCTTTGTGAGTATCATCGGTGTTGCGTCAAGTCCATTTGCTTCTAAGTAACGAGGAACTACTGCCATTCTCTCCACCAAAGTTTGAGTTCTTTGCGAAGCTTCAAAGAGTGCATTATGTACTTCGATATCTCCATACTCTGCACCAAGCTCTTTTAAAAGTTCTTCCAACATTAGAAAGTGTCTTATCTCATCATCAGCAACTTCTAACCAGTCATCATAGTAACTTTTAGGAAGTCCTATAAACCTGTAAGCACCATCAAGTGCTAAATCTATCGCAGAGTACTCTATATGTGCTATGGCATGAAGTAGATTTATTTGACCCTCTTTGGAGGTAAGGTTACTGCGTTTAGGAACATCTTGTGGAGGGATTACTCTACAGACTTCACTATATGATGGAGTTGTAAACGCCACCGCTTCATAGCTATCTTCAAACACCACTTCATTTTTTTTATAAGACTCATAAAACTCATAAAAAAGTTCTATTTTCTTTGTTGGATTATTAGCTTCTAGGATTAACTCTAGGGTTTTATAAAATTTCATAAGTGTATAATGCTATAATCCGTCTAAAAAAGAGATTATATGACTATAAAAGTTCAGCCTATGGGCATTTATCAAACTAACTGCTATATCGCAACTGTAGATGGAAAAGACTTCATAATAGACCCAGGAGTAAACGCCACTGAGTGGGTAAAAGCAAACGTAACTAATCCTGTCGCTATCTTAAACACGCATGGACACTTTGATCATGTCTGGTCAAACTCGGAACTGCAAAATGATTTAGGTATAAAACTCTATACTCCACAAGGTGATGTTCCACTCCTTCAAGATGCTACATGGGTAGAGGGTTTACCACCTTCAACTCCAGATGTAGAAGTAGTTGGAGATGAAGAGCTAGACTTTGATGGTGTTAAAGTAAAGTTTCGCCATTTTCCAGGGCACTGTCCAGGATGTTCAACTATAGAGATAGAAGATGCTATGTTTAGTGGTGATTTTATTTTTGAGAGAAGTATTGGTCGTACAGATTTTCCTATGTCAAGCCCTGATGATATGAAAGACTCTCTTGAAAGATTTAAACTTATTAACTACGACAAGACTGTCTACCCTGGTCATGGTAACACTACAACTATCAAACAAGAGCAGCGCAATGCTGACTTTTGGATACAAAGTCTCTAGTATGGCTGATCATTTTCAAGATAGAGCAAAAACTTGGGACAAAGGTGACATTAGAGTTAATGGTGCTAAAACTATTGCTAATGCTATAGAGAAAAAAATAAAACTTCATAAAGAGATGGATATATTAGACTTCGGTGTAGGAACTGGACTTTTAGGCTTTGAAATAGCTAAAGCCACAAAAAAAGTATATGGTGTTGATACATCTGCTGCAATGCTTGAAAAACTTAAAGAAAAAAACACTCCAGAGCTAAACATCACACCATTTTGTCAAGATATAATAGAACAACCTTTAGAGATGAGTTTTAATGGACTAGTGAGTTCTATGACCCTGCACCATGTCCAAGATTTAGAAGCTTTTTTTACTACTATTCATAAAAACTTACATGAAAATGGATTTATTGCTATAGCCGACTTAGAGATTGAAGATGGAACTTTTCATTCTGATAATACTGGCGTTTATCATTATGGGTTTAAGAAAGAAGAACTATCTAATGTAGCCAAAAAGTGTGGTTTTAAAGATGTAGTTTTTGAAAACATCAATACAATCAAAAAACCCCATAGAGAGTTTGGAGTTTTTTTACTAACTGCTAAAAAGTGATACTCAGAGAGACTTGGGTTATTTCCAAGCTCTATTTCGTATACGTGAATGACAAGAAGTACACTGTCTAAGTATTTGTGAGTAATCTTCTATTGCTTCAGTATAATCTGCAGCATCAACAGAAATAATCAAATCTTCTGCATACATCTTTATCATTTTTGCTCTTTTTTTAGCAAACTTACCTGCGTTTGCCTGATCCTCAGGAAGGTACTTTTTAGCATCGGTAGTGATAAGAGAGTCAAGACCACTTATAAGTCTTTTTGTAGCATCTTTTACACCCTCTTTATTTGAATAAAATCCTGCTCTTTGCATATCAACTACTGCACTGAGCATAGTTCGCATATCTGATGCTAGACGTGATTGTTCAGTTGCATTTCCTGCAAAAAGAGAAGTTGATAAAAGTGTTGTAATAATACTGCTTACTATAATTTTCATATCTTGTTTCCTTAGTATTGAATAATTTCTTTCGTATACTCATTTAGAGCAACAGTTGTCGCACTACCCTTCACTCTCTTTTTCGCTTTTCTTTTTCCACCATAGTATTTTTTCATCTCTGGCTTATAGCGTTTAAAGTAGTCATGAAACTTATCTGGACCTAGTACTGCTGAAGCCCATAAAGTATCATCATCAGCTATTTCTATAACTATAGCTGCTAAAGCTTGTTCAGCTGGACCGGCTATCTGTTTACACCCTTTTTTTACATCAAATGCAGAAAGATGAGATGAACAAACCATTATTCCACTCTCTTGACATGCTAATGTTTTTCCACCACGTGGAAGGTACTGTAAAAAGCTATCCTCAGGAGTTGGGTGCGCTAGTTGATGAGAACATATAGCACTATAAGCAACTATACTTCTTTTAGAACCAACACCACCTTTCCAGATATACTCTTCACCATCCTCAGATGAAAGTTTTACATCCTTCGCTGTCTCTTCACCTAAGTCTAAAAGAATAGATGGTGTTCCAACAAATGGGTAGTTGAAAACATAATTCTGCTCCTGTTTAAGTGCGCCTACTTTTAATGGTGCTCCATCTGCATCAACAAGTTGTACTTTTTCGTATGCCATAAAAAGTGTCCCATCATCTGCACGAAGTGGTCCACTGATACTATTTGGCGAGATTGCCATTACAGCACCACCAACACCTATAATTTTTAAAAAATTTCTTCTATCCATAATATCTCCTCGTTAAAGTCTATATAAAAACTACTCTTTAGTTTTTATATAGACTTTATTTAAAAAGAGGCCAAAGCCCCTTTTATAATCTCTAGCTGAAAAGGTCAGCTGTGATTCCTAAGTACCAATCACGGAGTGCTTTTGCAGTACCTTTTGAACGGAACTTACCTGTTTTAGCATCTTTAGGAACATGCCCTTTACCTTTGATTGTTTTACCTGTCCATGAAAAGTCATGAGTAACCATGATTCCCTCTTCTGGGTTATCACCAACCATTGAGTAACAAACATTACCTGCATTAACAGTTTTAGTCTGAACTGGAAGCTCATAAGTTTTACCAGCTAGTCTTGCTGTTATCTCTGCAGCACACTGCTTACCAGCCCAAACTGCTGTTTGACCACTTGGTGGGATAGCATGCCCAACAACATCACCTACTGCATACACATCTGCATCACTAAGTGTTTGGAAAGTACAACCATTCATAAGGACTTTATGGAATGCATCTTTTGTTGTTTTTATTCCTGCCATCTGAACTACAGGGTTCGCTTTGTTTGTTGGGATAAGATTTAGAACTTCATAAGCTTGAGTTTTATTCTCACTTCTCATTATTTCAAAATCATCTTCATCTTTTTTACCTGTAGGAATCTGTTGAGTGTATGAAACAGTTTTAGACTTTGGATCAACATCTGTTATCTTTGCAAAATCTATATGCTCAATTTTGTCACCATAGAGTTCACTCCATGCTTCTTTAAAAGCAGCACCTTTTGCTATGGCGTTTGAAGGGTTAAGAATGATTACTTTACCAGCTATGTCTTCTTTTTTCATATATGCTGCTATCATACAAGCTCTCTCAAAAGGAGCAGGAGGACAACGGAATTTTCCAGCTGGAACAGTAATGATTACATCACCATCATCCATATTTTTCAGTTGACGTTCTAGTGCAATATGCTCAGAACCAGGAATCAGTGCACCAGGTGCTGTACGACTTACTTCAGCAATCTTCTCATTTGACCATGTAGGAAACTGACCTTTATAGTCATAAGCGATACCTGGAGAGAGTACTAACATATCATACTCAACTATACCATGTGCAGTATCTATCTGTTTTGCATCTCTATTAATACCCACAACTTCAGATTTTAACATTTTATAACCGTATTTTTGAACTGGCTCTGCATAATCAAATACAAAAGTACCAAGTTCCATGCCTTCTAATTTACCTAAATAAGTGTTTGAAACTGGACAAGACATAAATGTGTCATTTTTTTCAATTACTAATACATCTAAGTTCTTATTTTTTTTCATTAGATTATTAGCTACTGTAAGACCACCGAAACCACCACCAATGATTACAACTTTATGTTTACCAAGAACTTTTTTCCCACTTGCCGCTGAAGCAGGTGCTTCTGCCGGTGCAGCACCCTCTTTACTACAACCTGTAACTGTTGTTGCTGCTGCAGCAGCTACACCTAATGCACCCATTTTCATTGCATCTCTACGATTCATATTCATCTTTATCCCCTTAGTATGATTATTTAACTGAAAAAATATTACAATTTCTAATATAACTTAAAACTTAAACATAAAAATTAATTATAATAGATTAGTGAATAAAGTTTTATTTATTATAAGTTTAAATTATGTTTATTAATGTTTTTTGTATCACATAAGTGAGATAATATTTTCAAAGTACTTATTATAGGGGTTTTATATTTTTTGGATTGTTTTAAATTATGTGGATGATAAAATTAGATAATAATAGTCAAATTTGAAAAAAGTTAAAGAGTATGTATAAAAGTAACACTTAATCTCTCTTACTAGAAAAAACTTTCTTTGTAAGAGAAGTATAGAAGGGAGTAAACCTAAACAGTTCCACCTTCATCATCGTCTAAAAGCTTAAGTTTTAAAACATGTCTTTCAGTAATAACCGTTTTAAACTCTCCCTCAAACACTTTTATGTCTAATACATATCCTTCAACATAAACATTTCTTTTTCTTCCTTCTTGATGACGAACTTGTGCTATAAAATCTACTTCATCATGAAACTTAACAGGAGATAGAAACTGACAACTACTTGCTACAAGAACAACATTTTTCTCATTTACTGCAAGCATAGCAGCATAGTCAGCTGCTCCAAATATAAACCCACCATGCACTAAACCGATATCATCTGCAACCATATCTGCATTTGTAGTTAGTTTAGTCTCAACATGACCTCTTTCCATCAAAGTAACTTCACCACATAGATCTATACTAACTCTTTCATGAGTACGGATTGATATCTCTTCTTTTTCTTCGTAATCTATCTCTAACTCTTCGTTGTTTTGTTCTTCTATTTCCATCATTTTTTATCCTTTATAAGTCTTACATATACTCTTGCTGGAGCTGGGTAGCCCTCTACTGTTTTTGTACTATCATCTGGGTCTAGAAAGTCTTCTAAAGATTGTCCTTCGATCCATTCTGTTTTTCTCTGCTCATTTGGCTGGGTCACTGAAGTCTCTAAAACTTCAAAAGAAGCAAAACCTGCACGAAGACACCAGTTCTTTAAAGCACTTATAGTTGGTACGAAGTAGATGTTAGGAATCTTTGAGTAACTAGACTCTGGACACAGACACATCTCACCTTCACCCTCTATATAAAAGGTATCAAGTATAACTTCACCCTGTTTATCTACTCCTTTATAGAGCTGCTTTAACATCGCTACAGGATCACTTCTATGATATAAAACGCCAAGACAGAAGATAGTATCAAACTTCTCTTCATAAAACTCTACGTGTTCTACACCCAAAAGCTCATAAACTATATCACTCTTTACAAACTTATTTATAAAATCAAACTGTGTTTTATAAACTGGTGAAGGATCAAATCCTACAAGAGCTTTAGGTTTATCTTCTAACATACGAAACATATAGTAACCGTTGTTACATCCTATATCTGCTACTCGCTTATCTTTTAAATCAAAGTAAGGACGAAGTAGATTATACTTGATGTTACTTTGCCACTCAGTATCTATAAAAGTATCACCTATTTCAAAGGGGCCTTTTCTCCATGGCATAAGTAGTTTTGCAGTGGCGTTTACTTGGTTCTCATCAAACTCTCCAGAGAGTATAACAACATCACCAAGCTCTACTTCACACTCTACATCTTTAATTGCATCTAATGCACTACGTAGAGGAGCAACATTTTTCCATGTCATCCATTTTTCTCTATCTTTTCTTAACTCTTCTAAGTTCATTTTAATCACTATAATATATTTATTTGAATATAATTGTATCCAAATATTAAAGGATTATCGTGAGACTAGAGAAAAAGGCTACTGTTGTATCAACAAGTGTTGCAGCAATACTTGTTGTCATGAAAATGACTGTTGGGGTTCTAAGTGGGAGTATAGCTGTTTTGGCATCAGCTATAGACTCTTTTCTCGACTTAACTGTTTCACTTTTTAATTACTTTGCCCTCTCAAATGCTGAAAAAGACCCTGATGAACAGTTTAACTTTGGACGAAGTAAGATAGAACCACTTGCTGCTGTTATAGAGGGAACAGTTATCTCTTTATCAGGATTTTTCATCCTCTATGAAGCACTTGTAAAGATAGCTCACCCGAGAGAGATGCATCATATGAGTGAGAGTGTGATTGTTATGGTAGCATCTTTTGTCATCACTGCAGGACTTGTAACTTTTTTGATGTATGTTGCAAAAAAAACAAAAAATATGGTTATCAAAGCCGATGCTCTTCACTACAAAACAGATCTTTACTCAAATGGAGCTGTTCTTTTAGCACTTGGAGCTATACATTATACTGGAGAGCAACTCATCGATCCTATATTAGGTATTGGTATTGCTCTATTTATGATTTACTCTTCTTACCCTATCATTAAAGAGGGTGTACTAATGCTTTTAGATGCAGCATTACCTGAAGAAGATAGAGAAAAAATAGAAGAGATTTTAGAAGAAGAACCAGTTATCAGAGCATATCATTACTTACAAACTAGAGAGTCTGGCTCTCATGTGTTCATCTCAGTACATGCTGTTTTTAATGTAAGTATCACACTATATGATGCACATATAGTTTCAGATAAACTAGAGGCAAAGATAAAAGAGTATTTTGAAGATAAAAAGTGTCATATACTTATCCACATGGATCCGTATGATGACTCAGAGATAAATGATGAAGAGGAGTGGTAGGAGTTACTTCTTAACTCTACCAGGCTTTTGAGGTTTAGCTTTTATCTTTTTAGCTTTAAACTCTTTACTTGCTATGTTTTCTAAAAACACAGTCGCATAAGAACCTTTAGGCAGTGTAAACGCTATACTCATTTTTTCAAAATCTTTGTTATAGCTTATCTCTATATCATGTGGAAATATTATCGCTTCACGTCTTAGACCCTTCTCATAAAGAAAACCATCATCGTACTTTGCTTCTATCTCTCCTGCTTTATCACGAGACCTATAAACGCCACGACCACATAGAAGTCCAGTTGGAACTACCTTATGTGCTTCAAAGTCTTTTTGTTGTGGTTGTTTTGGAGTAAATAGTTTTCCTTTAGAGTCGAGGTATAAGTCACCCTCAAGTAGTAAGAACTTACTGTTGTTTTGCTCACGACTCATCATCACACGCTCTGCTAACCATTCGTTAAAATATACACTCTGATATATAGAGATAAGAAACTTTTTCAGTTTAGAGTCTTCGATATGTATATCACCCTCTATCATCTCTTTCGCTTGTTCTATAGAATCACCATCACGGCCAAAACGCTGGTAACCGAAGTAGTTCGGAAGTCCTAGCTTTTCACTCTTTCTTGCTAGTTTTTCTATCTGACCCGCTTGAATCTGATTTACTTCAAAGAGATTAATTTTAAAGCGGTTTCCAACTAAGTCTCCCATTCTTATAGAGTGAGTGTGTCTTGTCCAGCCTATGATTTTTATCTGAGGGTTTTTAAACTTCTTGAGTTCTTTCTCATACCTCGCTTCTATCGAGATGTATTGAGTCGTTGTCGCATGCTTATCTTTGAGCCCTGCATAACCAATCTTCTCAGCGTTTATGTTCAAAAACTCTGCAAATGCAGCTATCATATCCCATGTTGTCATCTCAACTTTTTTGATATGAAGGATAGTATAGTTACCATTGCCTTTAAACTCTTGTCCTATCTCATCAACGATGAAGTCTTCTTTATTCTGTTCAAACTTAAAGTGTATAGGCTCTCTATCTTCTAGGTATATTCTCTGCATTATCTCTCTTTTATAGTTGTAAAAATTTCAGTTCTTTACTTGCTTTTGCTATATCTGACTTTATAGCACTATGTAACTCACTAAGTGTGTCGTACTTTTTGTTTTCGCGTATAAACGCCACAAAACGAATATCTGCTTCTTTTTCGCATAGAACTTCACCATCAAGGATATGAGTCTCTATAGCAAAACTACCATCTGTTGTCACACGGTGTCCTATAAAACTGACAGAAGGATGAAAGTGCTCTTCATCGTCTATACGAGTGAGTGTGACATACACACCCTCTTTTGGTGTTAAGAACTCTTTAGTTTCGATGTTGATAGTTGCAACTAACTCTTTTGAACCTAATCCTTGTCCTTTGACAACATCACCTATTAGAGTATAGTTGTGTCCAAGAAATTCATTTGCTCCTTTGATGTCACCTATGATGAGTTTTTGGCGGATTTTATGTGAGTGTACTGAGTCACTCTTATGGCTCACCTCATCAACAACTACAACCTCACCATCAAACATAGTTCTTAAATCATCAAACGAATACTTTCTATCTTTTCCAAAGTGAAAGTCATAACCAACTACAATTCTTTTAAGTTGTGGAAAGTTTACATACAAAAACTTCACAAAACCTTCACCATCAAGATGACGGATATCATCAAGCTTAAGATATATAACTCTCTTATCTGTGAACTTTTCACGATGTCTTGCTGGTGTTAGGTTTGCATAACCTGTCTCGATGACTACTATCGTACCATTGTCATCAAGGTTTCTAAACAACTCTTGATGGCCTATGTGCATCCCATCAAAACCACCTATCGCTATTGAACTGCTACTATTCATCTACTACCCAACTTGAAATATATTATTTTTTTTGCTTACGCTAAACTCTGCACCATAACTTAAACGCTGAGCTATTCCACCTCTAGCGCTAAGGTCTACTACAACACCTAACTCTTTAGACTCTAAAACACTATCTATCTTAGAGTAAATCTCATAAGCTATGTCTTCCGCGTTTAAAGTTTTTGAGCGAAGAGTAGTGATGTACTTTTTAAAATCTAGCAAGTCAAAACTCTCACCTAAAGACTCAAAACGAACATATAAAGAACCACGATAAGGTTGTCCGCTCTTGGCTAAAAAAAGAAGCTCATTTGAGTTAAACTCTACTCTTGTACCTTTATGTATCTTTAGTGTTTTCATCATCCGACTCTTTGAGGGTTTAAGTTGGCGTTTAAGAATCTATGTCTCTCTATCTCTTTATACTTTTCATCGTCATTTGAGTAGAAAAAACGAGGATGTATGCTTATGTTCCCTCGTGGGTAAAAAAGCCCTACTATCTCAAGGTACTTAGGCTCCATCAAAGCTACTAAATCTTTCCCTATTTTGTTTACAACATCTTCATGAAACTCGCCATTGTTTATAAAACTAAAAAGGTAAAGTTTCAAAGACTTACTCTCAACCATTTTAACATCAGGAATATAGTTAATGATAAGAGTTCCAAAGTCAGGTTGATTTGTTATAGGACATAAAGAGGTAAACTCATCAGCATTTAGAGTCACCCAGTAGTCATTACTCTGATGAGCATTCTCAAAGGTTTCAAGTAGTTCTGGTGCATACTCATATTTGTATTCTGTCTTACCTGCACCTAGTTGCGATAACTCATCTTCTCTGTTCATTTACCATCTTTTTTTCAAAGTTTATGCGACATTATAGCAAGTCAGCTTTAAGTATAGCTCTAAAAATATATATAGTAGTATTCAGAATTTTTTCATTTAAATATAGTACAATAGAGTTATTATGAAACTTTATATAAAAATTACATTGGTTCTGTTTTTTATTTTTGCACTAGCAAACACTGTTAGACTCGATTTTTTCATTCAAAACCTCAATACAATTCAGTATGAAAAAAGTGAAAAAAAACTAGATATAATTATTGACGATATCAACAAAATATCTGACTTTATCTATGAAAATATTATTAACAAACCTAAAGTGATTGATATTTTCAAAGATGCTCATCAGGCTGATGAGAGTCAAAAAAGCACTATTCGTACAAAACTCTATGAGCTTCTCAAAGATGAGTATGCCACATATACTAAGTATGGTATCCAACAACTTCATTTTCATCTTCCAAACAATGATAGCTTTCTTCGCTACCATAAACCCCAAAAATTTGGAGATAACCTCTCTGAAATCCGAGAGAGTGTTAAATCTGTAAATGAGTTTAAAAAACCTGTTGTAGGTTTTGAAGAGGGAAAAATATTTAATGGCTATAGATATGTCTACCCTCTTTTTGACAATAAAAGTCAACACATAGGAAGTGTGGAGATCTCAGCCTCCCTACTTACATTTAAACAGATATTTGAAAAACACTCTGACCTACATCTAGATTTCATTATCAAAAACGATATCATTGAGAAAAAACTTTTTGCATCTGAAATGTATAACTATAAAGAGTATCAAACGCTCAAAAACTTTAAAATTCAGTCAACATTCCTTGAAGCCAATGAAAAAAACTGTCCACACCCTCAAGAGATATACTCCTTTATCAACGACATTGAAGTTCAAGAGAAGATTCAGACTATCCAAAAATACTCTTTTTACAAACTTATAAATGGCACGATATACATTGCCCACTTTATGCCACTCCTTAATGATTTTAATAATGAAAAAATCGGTTATGCTATAGCTTTAGGAGAGTTAGAGTTTGTCTCTCTTATAAAAAACAATGCCCTACTCTCTTACATGATTGTTGCTGTTTTTTCTATATTGATTGGTTTTGCACTGTTTATATACACCTACAGACTCAAAAAAGAGCTTGCGACTAAAAAACTTGAAGATGAGACCACTACAGATCATCTTACAAAACTCAAAAATAGAAAATACTTTTACAAAAAATTTCGAGAGACTATAAATGTATATAAACGCTATAAAACTCCTTTCTCACTCATTCTTTATGATATAGATAATTTTAAAAATATCAATGATGAACATGGTCATAAAGTTGGTGATACAGTACTTATCCAAATGAGTCAGCTTATTGAGAGTATCATTAGAGAAAGCGATACTCTTTGTAGGATTGGAGGAGAAGAGTTTACTATTATTCTTCCTCAAAACACTCTTAGTGATGCCAAAGAGAGTGCTGAAAAAATCCGTTTATCTGTAGAAAAAAATCTACATACTATACTAAAGAGACCTATCACCATCAGTATGGGAGTTGCAGAGTTTAATGAGAGTGATACAGAGGATACTCTCTTCATACGAGCAGATAAAAATATGTATCGTGCCAAAAACAGTGGAAAGAACAAAGTTGTAGCAGATTAGACTTTTACCTTTAGAGCACGTCACCCTCTTGTAATAATATAGTTATATTTATGAAACATTTTGAAACTATTATTTCAAAAATTTCTCAGGACTATCTTTATGAAAATAATTCTTCTCCAAATCTTCTCTTCCATTCTTATGCTCCTAAGTGCTAATAACTCTCTTGGTAACTGCAACAGCCTTGTGGTAGATGAAAGACTACCAAATATCATCACTTCAGATATGACACTTCAAGCTTCTAAAGTTTACGGTATAGACAAACGGGTTATTGTTCAAGATGGTGCAACACTCACTATAGAACAAGGAACTACTCTGGCAGGATGCAGTCTTTTCTCCTACCTAGTTATCTCAAAAGACTCAAAAATAATGGCAAAAGGGACAAAATCTCAACCCATAGTATTTACTTCACAGATGGATCTGCTTGGTTACTCTTCTGCTGGACACACTGGAGAGTGGGGAGGTCTAGTTATAGCTGGAAATGCCTATACTCACTATGCAGACAACAAGTACGAAGCTGATGAGAGCATCTCTTTTGGAAGTCAATCACATAAGTATGACAATGAATCCTCTGGCGTTTTAGAGTATGTACTTATAAAACATACAGGATATAAAGTAAAAAAAGACAAAGAGTTAAATGGTCTCTCTTTAGCTGGAGTAGGAAGAAAAACGGTTATAAAAAACATCGCAATCGTTGGTGGTAAGGATGACGGTATAGAGATATGGGGAGGTTGTGTCAACATAGATGGTCTCTATATTTATAATGCTAGAGATGATTCACTTGATACTGATCTCGGGTATAGAGGAAAAATTAAGAATGTTCTCATTGTACAAAATAGAGTTGACAGCAAAAACAACCACGACTCTGCTGCAATGGAGTTTGGAAATGACAAAAACACTATAACTACCACTAAAAAAGACGCTACTTTTCCTAGTGTTACTAACCTCACAGCTTACATAAAAGGTGCAGGTCTATACAACAAGTACGATGCGGGATTCAGACTAAACAATGTCAAAATCATCAGTGAAAAATCTAAAGAGGATGAGATGGTCTACTTCAGAGGAAGAGATGCCTACTCCACCGGGGCAAAGTTTATAGATGGTGATGTCTGTTTCGTAAATGCTGATCACAAACAGAAACTTCAAGAGGTTTTTTCCAAAAAGAATGCCAAAGGCTCTAAAGAAAAATACACCGCTTATGATTACTTTATTAAAAAACATAAGCAATCAGGTAAAGGAACACTCTATTCAAAAAATGTCTGTTCGGGTGCCAATGAAGCAAAAATATGGAAAGGGAGAAAAGACTCCTACAAAGCTATTGAATAACTCTAAAACGACAATAGCCACTTAAAGTAGTAGCTATTCTCAAAATCTCCAAACTCACTTCCACTCTCTCCATTTTGTATCATCGCTCCGAGCATAAAGGAGTTGTAGTCGTTGAGTGTGTATGTAAGTG
>JAYEJR010000033.1:0-3672 GCA_034660715.1 Campylobacterota bacterium
AACTGATACTAGAGTTGGTGATGCAAATAAAACTGGTACTGATATAGTAGATGGTGTTGAAAATGTTGCATTTTATGGTGAAAAAGATGCAGATGGAAATAATATATGGGATGAAGTTGCTATTGATTCACTTGTTGCTGATTTAAGTGCTTCAGCACCAACATTAGCTATTGATATTAGTGATGTAACATATACAGAAGGTGAACCTACTTCAGAAAATGACACAACTGAACATAGTATAAAGATGGGGAGTAGTCATACATATACTTTAGATAATAACTCTACATCGGTTGAATTATCATTCAAAAACTTAAATGGAAGTAGATATGAGTCCGTTAAAGTTGAATTCTTAGATAATAATGGTGATGTTGTGGGAACATCCACTATGAAAGGAAACAATGGAGCTGCAAGTGAAACACACAGTTTTGCACCGGATAGTGGTGTAGAGTTTAGTTCTGTTAGAGTATCTAGTGGTAGTATGGCTAGTTCATTTGAAGTTACAAATCTAGTAACTTCTGGTACTACTGAAGATTCTTATAGTTATGAAGTTAAACTTGATGCAGGGCTTAGAGATACTGACGGTAGTGAGAGTCTAAGCTCTATAACTATAGATAATATTCCAACTGGAGCAACAATAGATGGACTTACAGCAAATGCTGATGGTAGTTATACAGTTGCAGTTGATGCGAATGGGGATGCTACAGTTACTCTTGCAAGTCCAACAGAGATAAGCAATACTGACTTAAATAGTATTCAATCTTCTATAACTTCTACAGAAAGTGATGGTGGAGAGACTCATACAACAATGGCTCATACCTCTTTAGATGAGAGTGCAGATAGTGAGAATGATAGTGTTGAGATAGATAGTAGTAATCTTGCTACAGATACTGGTAGTGGTAATGACACCATAAGTGTAGATGCTCAGGACCTTGCAGAAGGTGAAGATAGCTCTAGTTCAGGCATTATGGGAATGTCAATTTTTGGTGGAGGTAGCGATGGTGGTGCCCTTGACCTTGATGGAGGGGAGGGCTTAGATACCCTTCTTGTAAGTGCTGATGTAAACATAGACATGAGTGCACTAGATGATAATATCTCAAATATAGAGGCCCTTACTCTCGATACAGGTTCTCAAAATGTTACAAACCTCTCTTTAGAGGATGTTATAAGTGTAACTGATGAGGATAATATACTTAGAATTGATGGAGATGCAACAGATAGTGTAACCCTAAATAGTGAAGGGAGTGATGCAGAGTGGACACTGGGTGACTTTAAAACAGATGCTGAGACTGGAGCGACTTATCAGGAGGTGACAGGTGTTGAAGATGATGTTACCGTGACTTTAGAGATAAGTACTGATATAGTGATAGATCAAAACTAGTAGAGGAGAATCCTCTACTTGAGAAGAAGGACTAAAGCAAGTCTATCGTTTACGTGAAGTTTTGAAAAGAGAGAGCTGATGTGGGCTTTTACTGTTCGAGTAGTTATTCCTTTTTTATGTGCAATAGCCTCATTTGAGAGACCATTTAAAATGCAGAAAACAACCTCTTTCTCTTTAGGGGTTAATCTATTTTCGAGTAAAGTTTTAGACTCTAAACTTAAAACATCACTTTTCTGGCTATCTGCTAGAGCTATTGTTAGTTCAGGATAAGTCCATACTTTCGTACTATTAACAGTCTCAATCATCTGCTTGAAGTGGATGTTGAGCATTCTACTATTTCCATATGCTTTTATAGCGTGTGAGATGAGGCTCTTTCCTGTTACAATCTCAGGTACCTGTTCTAAAACAATAGTTCTCTTTGGAAGAGAGTTTGAAGATATCATCCTGTTTATCTGAGTAGATACTGTGTCAAAGTCTGCTATGACGATGGCATCTCTAAACTTAGTAATGTTTAATAGTAGAGACTCCTCATCAAAGCAGCTAATTGACTCTTCTACTGCATGTCGGTTTTTCCACTCATCAATAATATCGAGGTTCTCACTAAAAAAGAGTATATGCATCATTAACGCTCTGAAAAAACATACTGTTTTGATTTGAGTATAGGTTTTAAAATATACTGCATGATAGTTTTCTTACCTGTAACTATGTCAGCACTCGCTGTCATACCTGGAATGATCTTTAAAGGGTGTTTGTCTGAACCAAGATAGTTCTTTGTAGTCTCAACATGAATGAGATAAAAAGTGTTCTCTTTTTTATCAGTTATGGTATCTGGAGAGATGTTGACTACTTTACCAACTAAACCACCATGGATGGCAAAATCGTAAGCTGAGATTTTTATTTGTGCCTCAGCCCCTGGATGGATAAACGCGATATCACTAGGTTTTATCTTTATTTCGAGATAGAGTCTTTTGTCCGTTGGAACTATCTCTACTAAATCAGCCCCGGGTTTTATAACGCCACCAATAGTATGCACAAAAAGTTTTTGCACGATTCCATCTACGGGTGTCTTTACCATTGTACGACTTACCTGGTCACTAAACGCCACTTGCTGCATTTGCAGTCTTGATATCTCAGCTGTTACTTCATTGAGCTCTTTTTTGGCTGTGTTTATAAAGAGTTGTTTAGACTCTATACGTTTGTTTCTAAACTCTTCTATCGCATAAGAGAGTCTAGGCAGAGAGAGTTGTGCTGATTCTATATCGTTTTCTATGCCATTTGCTTCGCGTTTTAGCTTGAGGAAATCCACCTTAGACTTGATTCCTTCTCTTACCATAGGAGCTGTCATAGATATCTCTTGTGTTACAAACTCTAAAGATTTTTGCAGTGAGCGGATTCTCGCTTTTGCCTCTTTGAGCTCCTGCTTTCTCTGCTCTATCTGTTGGACTATTGAGTTATCTTTAGCTTGAACTTCTTTTTTGTTCGATAGGTAGAGTTTGTGCGCTAAATCTATCTGCTTTTGGAGCTGTTTATCAGTTGTGGATATCTTTTTAAATGGTTTTTGATAGGCTTGCGCTTTGAGTCGAATCTGCTTAGCAATAAGTTCGTTATGTTTCATAACATTTGTTTGTGAAGTTGATGTGGACTTAGCATTGTTGAGTTTAAGGATAACATCTCCTTTTGTAACACTCTGTCCCTCATCCACTAAAATCGCCTCAACTATACCACCCTCAAGGTTTTGAATCACTTGGTTCTGTCCGTAAGGTATAACTTTTCCATCGCCTCTAGTGATTTCGTCTATCTCTGAAAAAGATGCCCAGAGTATAAAAGCAACAATAGTAAAAAGCCATATTTTTAGAACTCTTCCTATCTTTGATGGAGACTGCTCTAAGATGGCCGAGCTCAAAGAGTTCATAAACTCATACTCTTTTTCACTATACTCTACGCTAGAGGATTCCTTGTTACTTTTCATGAGTTAGCTCCTTTACCTTGGAGTTTGAGTATCGCTTCTTCTTTAGGTGCGTCTATGACGATTTTTCCATCGTCAACTACAATGACTCTATCGACTATACTCAGTAGAGTCATTTTTTGCGTCACAAGGAGTGATGTAGTACCTTGGAGCGCACTCTGGAGGTTTTTAAGAAGTCTGCCTTCAGTTATCTGATCCATGGCGTTTGATGGTTCATCCATAAGCATTACAGGTGCATCAAGGAGAAATGCTCGTGCTATTCCTATACTTTGGCGTTGTCCACCTGAGAGGCCAAGACCACGCTCTCCTATAGGCATCTCATACCCTT
>JAYEJR010000033.1:3772-15725 GCA_034660715.1 Campylobacterota bacterium
GCGTTTGATGGTTCATCCATAAGCATTACAGGTGCATCAAGGAGAAATGCTCGTGCTATTCCTATACTTTGGCGTTGTCCACCTGAGAGGCCAAGACCACGCTCTCCTATAGGCATCTCATACCCTTTTGGATGTTTCTTTATAAACTCAGATGCACCACTTATCTGTGCGGCTTTTATCATCGCTCCATCTGTTGCATGTGTCGCTTTAAAGATGATGTTCTCTTTTGCTGTTCCTCTAAAGAGTGTCACATCTTGAGAAACATAGGAGATGTTTTTGCGTAGATCTGCTGGATCTATCTGGTTTATATCTATACCATCTACGAGAATCTGTCCAGAGTCGGGCTCATAGAGTCCTAGAAGAAGTTTTTGAATGGTACTTTTTCCACTCCCAATGCGACCTATGATAGCTACATGCTCTCCTGGAGTTATAACAAAAGAGGCATTTTTAAGAGCTGGAACATCAGAACCAGGGTAGGCAAATGTAACATCTACAAACTCTATATGGCCACTAAAATCAGGTCTCTCTAAAAACTTTTTACCATCAGGGCGTTCACTCGGTTGCGAGATGATGTCGTTGAGTGTCTCATAAGAGGTTTTTGTATCTTCATAGTTGGTCATAAGTCCAGCCACTTGACCCATAGGTGCTAGTGTTCTTCCTGTAAGGATGACAATGGCAATGAGTCCACCCATAGAGAGCTCAAAATCTTGAATCATATAAACGCCATAGACAATTATCATCACAGTATTAAGCTGGATAAGCAGTTGTGTTATCGTTGGTATGGATGCTGAGAGGAGTCGGGACTTTAGACTTTTACTTGCTATCTCACCCGTTGATTCTTCCCAGTTGTACTGTACTTGGTTGAGTGTTCCTAATGTTTTTATAGTTTCAATGTTGTTGAGTGTCTCAATAAGAATAGCACTCTTTTTCGCACTCGCTTCATGGGTAGACTCAATACTCGCTCTAAGAGGAGTTTTAATGAAGTAGGCATAAGCTAAAATAAGTCCCATTGTCAGCATAGGTAGGAGGACAATACTCCCACCAATGTAAGCGATAACGGCTAAGAATATAATGGCAAAAGGGAGATCAATTACAGCGGCCATTGTCGCGTTTGTTAAAAAACTACGGATGTTATCGAAGTCTTTTAAGTTGCTTGCAAAACTACCAACAGAACCAGGATGATGTGCCATTTTAAGAGAGAGCACTTTTTCAAAAATGATGGAGGACATGATGATGTCACTCTTTTTTGCTGCACTCTCTAAGAGAAAAGTTCTTGCAAACTTCGCAGTAGTGTCTATAACATAGATGATGATAACACCAATAGCAAAGACCCAGAGCGTCTCGATGGCATTGTTAGGTACGACTCTGTCATAAACATTCATAGTAAAAAGTGGTGAGGCTAGGACAAAAAGGTTTATAAGAAGTGAAGCGTAGAGTACATCTTTATAGAGTGAAGTTGAGAGTTTTATAGTACTCCAGAACCAATGTTTCTGTTTTATATGGAGTGTTCTAGCATTTTCATCAGTATACTCAAAGGCTTTTTTGACCATAAAACCAAAACCGATATACTCATCTTCTAGGTCTTCAATATCGACCCACTGCTCAATAGGCTCTTCAGCAGGCATAATGATTTTTGCTTGAGAGGTCTCCTCGTCAATCTTATCTAAAATACAGGCACTTTGATTTGAAAGAAGTATAATCATAGGAAGTTGTAGAGGCGAAATCTGCTTCAGTGGACGACGAATGATGGAAGACTTTAGTCCAGCTTTAGCTGCAGCACGAGAAAATAGTCCCTTTGCATTGTTAATAGAGAAGAGCTCAGGAGCTTCAGCACCTGGCTCTATAGGTAGCCCTGCAGTGAGTGCTTCTGCTGAGAAAGGCTTATGGTAGAGTTTTGTAAAAAGGACTAAAGAGTCAAGTAGAGCATCCATCCTAAGATTATCAGCACTTGTTATAAGCATTATCTCTCCTCAGTTTTTTCTAAATCTTTCATAGTTGTAGCACTCAGCCCAACATTTGAGTAGGCTATCTCTTTATCGCCCATAACTGTCGGTACTAAGATTCCCATAGCATCAAGGATACGGTACTTAGCATAGAGTAGACTATACTCGGTTGAGATGATCTGCGCTTTTGCTTTTATGAAATCATTTTGCGCTGAGAGTAGGTCAAGAAGGGAGCGGCGTCCTAGGTCATACTCTTTTGAGTAGAGTGTAAGTGTTTTATAGGAGAAATCTTTATACTCAATGAGGTGTATTAACTGCTCATTGAGTTTTTCGTTCGCTGCCCATGAGAGGTTTAAACTTTCAATAACTTGGCGTTTGAGAGAGTTTTTCGTTTGCACTTCTTGTGTTATTTTTGCACTGTTTTTTTGCAGTGCTGAGGAGTCAGCAAATCCACGGAAGATGTTAAAAGAGAGGTAGGCCATAGCACGAAACCTATCATCTTCACCAGCAATACCACTTAGGTTTTTGTTCATAGCTTGAGAGACTTCTATATCTAGTGATGGATAAAAAGAGGACTTACTTCCCTCTTTACTCGCTTGGGCCAAGCGGATGTTGAACTCACTCACTAGAAGGGAAGGGTTGTTTTGTAGAGCAAATTTAAGAGCCTCCTCTTGTGTTGTTGGTAGAGTGATATCGAGTTTTGGTTTACTCATTTTAGTTGGCTCTAGCTCTCTACCAAGTACACGTTGGAGGTTGTATGAAACATCCATAATGGTATTTTCTTGAACAACGAGGTTAGACTTTGCAAGTGCTAAGGAGGACTCTATCTTGTTCACCTCTGAGAGTGTTGTAAGCCCTGCCTCATAAAGCTTTCTTACTTTCGTAAATATCTCTTTATCAATAGTTACATTCTCTTGAGCTGTTTGAAGCAGTTCTTGATTTTTCATCACTTCAAGGTAAGAGTTCACCATATCAAAAGAGGTGTTGTTCACTTTTTCAATATAACTGTAAGCGGCAGAGAGTGTTCTGTACTCCTGCTCTTTTACTTGGTAGGTAGTTGAGAAACCATTGAAAAGATTATGTGTATACGAGAGCGAATTTTGGTAAACATTAAGGTCGTACTCTTTATCAGGAACACCATTGGCTTGAAGCCTTCTTTGCGTCTTCTCTTTTCCCGCACCAAGTTTTAAATCAAGACTAGGGTAGTAACCGGCTTGGGCAATGCTGATATCTTCTTGTGTTGCTGAGAAGTTATTATATCGTTCAAGGATGGTAGGGTTTGTTGAAAGAACCTCATTGAGAGAAGTCTTGAGGTCTTGGGCATTTAAAGATGATAGGAAAAGTATGGATACTAATATATGTTTTTTCATTTTTACTCACTGTTAACTCACTATTTGTACACTATTATAACAGACACTTATTGCAAAAACAATACATCTTCACAAAATTTATAAAGTATATCACATTTTGTTATTTTTTACCTATACAAGGCTTTATGATATAATCACGTTTAAAATAGAAAGAGTAGAAGAGAGATAGATGCATTCATCAGACGTCAGTGGTATATTAAACAATAAAGACAGACTTTTAACACAAACATACTTCGATCTGCAACGTCACTTTGAAGAGAAGTATGGCTCAGACACAGTTGTCTTTATGGAGATAGGCACTTTTTATGAGGTCTATGAAGTTAACAATGATGAAGAGCAGATAGGTAAAGCCAAAGAGATAGCAGAACTCTTAAACATCCAACTTACAAAGAAAAATAAGTCTATCATAGAAAACTCCGATAAAAACCCTCTTTTAGCTGGAGTACCCGCTGTAAGCTTTGAACGCTACTTAAACAGACTCATAGGAGAGCAGAAGTACACCGTCATAGTTGTCAAACAAAAAGGAAACCCTCCTAAAATAAGTCGCTATATCTCACAAATAGTCTCTCCTGGAACAAACTTTGAACATATAGTTGACAATGATGATAACTATATAGTCTCCATAGTAGTGGATAAGTTCAAAGATATCTATAGTATAGGCTACTCTGCAATAGATGTTACAACAGGAAAGACTTGGCTCTATGAGACACACTCAACAAGCGAAGATCCCTCTTATGCACTTGATGAGGTTTTTAATCTTTTAAATGTCTACAGAACAAGTGAAGTGGTTGTGACTTTCTTAGATGGGGTAGATGATCAGCGCCATATCATGCAGTACTTAGAGATTGCAGAACACTATCACTACTCTGTAAACAACCAACGCCCTCGTATAGAGTTTCAAAACAAGCTCTTTGGTGAGGTGTATCAGATACAGTCTCTTCTCTCCCCTATAGAGCATTTAGATTTAGAACGCTCTCCTATGATAACAGAGTCTTTAGCTATACTCATTCACTTTGTTATAGAGCATGACTACCACATAGTGCAAAAGATGTCACTACCACGCCTGATAGATAACCGTCGTTTTATGTACCTTGGAAACAATGCTCTAGAGCAGATGGGTATCATCTCTAAAGATAGAAAAGAGTTTACACTCCTGAAGATGCTTGATAGAAGTGCTACAGCCATTGGCCGGCGTTTACTAAAAGAGAGACTTTTGAACCCTATCATGGAAGAGGAAGAACTTAACCGTCGCTATAACCTCATAGAGAGGGTTTCTTCTCATGTTCGTTATCTTGATGAGATGATGCGTGGCGTTTACGACCTTGAGCGTTTATCTCGGCGTTTGAATCTTGGTAGGCTTCATCCTTTTGAGATGAATCACGTCTATGATTCTATGCAGAGTGTAAAAGAGTTGATGCTCTATGTCAAAAAACATAAGATTCAAAAAACTCCTTTTCATGAGAGTGAAGTTGAAGAGTTTCTTCGTGACATAAACAAAAGTATAGACCTTGACATATCAAGACGCTTTACAAACGCCACTGTAGATGAGAACTTTTTGATGAATGGTGTGGATGAGACTATAGATACTCTTGTAAAAGAGAACTCTGTGATGCTTATAGCATTTAAAGATATCATGAAACGCATAGAAGGTATCTTAGAAAGTGTAAATGCAGGGAGTTCAAATAAGCTTGTAACTCTTGGGCTGTTAGAAAAAGAGGGTTATTATATCTCTCTTTCGAAAAATAGATTTTCTCTCATAGAGAACGAGTTTAAAAAAGATGAGTTTTTTGAGCAGTACAGTGTTAAAAAACTTACAAATAGTGTCAAAATAACTTCAACATTTACAGATGATCTCTCTGACAAGATAATGAAAAATCGGCGTAAGATTGTGACTCTTGTCAAAGAGAAATATGTAAATCTTCAGGCTGTTTATGAACGTAGATATTCGCTTCTTTTTGATAGGGTTATCGCTTATGTCTCAGACCTTGATGTTGGGGTGAGCTCTTCAAAGGTGGCCCAAACATATAAACACTCTCGTCCCATGATAGTTGAGTCGAAAAACGATGAAAACTTTATGCAGATAATGCAGCTGCGTCATCCTCTCATAGAGGTTCAAGAACGCGGTGGCATTTATGTGCCAAACGACATAGTGATGGGGAACCGTGACTATATGGACTTGCCACACCCTGAGACAGTGATGCTTGAAGTGAGTGTGCATGATGGACATGATATAAATGGCGTTTTACTCTATGGTATCAACTCTAGTGGTAAGTCATCTCTGATGAAGAGTATAGGTATCGCAACTTTGATGGCACAGTCGGGCTTCTTTGTTTCAGCTGCAGTTATGAAGTTTAGTATCTTTGATTCGCTCTTTACACGTATAGTATCTAAAGACAACCTTGCAAAAGGGCTCTCAACATTTGCAGTAGAGATGTTAGAACTCAAAAACATCTTTAATCGTGCAACAGTTCGTTCTTTAGTTTTAGGTGATGAGATAAGTCATGGAACTGAAACGCTCTCTGGTGTTGCCATTGTTGCAAGTGCCATCAAGAAACTTGCAAAAACTCGATGTCTTTTTCTCTTTGCGACACACCTGCATCAACTCTCAACGATGAAAGAGATAACTACTCTTAATAATGTAGTAGATTTACATCTAAGTGTAGAGTATGATGAAGCTCAAGATAAACTTCTTTTTAACAGAGTTTTACAAGAGGGAAGTGGTAGTAGCGTTTATGGACTTGAGTTTGCAAAGTCACTTCACATGGACAATGAGTTCCTAGAAGAAGCAAACGCCATCCGAAAGCGTTTAGCAAATGATTTTGATGAGTTAGAGCTTCTCGTGAAGAAAAAGACTAGCAAGTACAACAAAGAGCTTTATGTGACCAAGTGCATCATCTGTGGGGCTATGGCAGAAGATGTTCATCATATCTCTCAAAGAAGCTTGGCTGATAGTGCAGGTTTTATAGGACACTTCCATAAGGACAACAAGCATAACCTTATACCACTGTGTAAAGAGCATCACAACCTGATCCATGATGGAAAACTTCAAGTGAATGGTTTTGTTATGACATCAAAGGGACTTGAACTTCAGATAGAAGAACAGATAAATAAACCACAAGTTAAAGAAGTGATAGAGCCTGAAATAAATGAAAACATTGAAGTCAAAAATGTGGAAGATGAACCAAAGGGCTTTGTCCTTGATGACTGGTAGAAAAGGAAAATAATGGAATCTGTAATAGAAATGGCAAAGCTAATAGGTATGATGATTTTTATCTCATCTCTGGGTGCTCAAGGGTGGATTGCATTTTTAGATATAGCAAGTATTTTTACGAAGTTTTTAGAGAAGTTTCGTCCAGCACCTTCTCAGGATAAGGTAACTAGAGTAGCAGTCATTATAGGTGTATTTGTATTGATAGCAAATGATGTTATCAGTTTAAATATAAGCTATTCAGGCTATTAGTAGATTTTAAAGTGTAGTATTTAGATATAGTTACTATTTTTACTTCTATATGTTATAGTATGTTTAAAAATAAAATAATAAAATTAAATATATTTTAGGAGTGCTGAGATGCTAATCACAATGAAAGATAACGACTTTATAGTCTCTAAAACAGATCTGCTTGGATATATAACTTATGGTAATGAAATCTTTATTAAAATGTCAGGTTATGCAGAAAAAGAACTTTTAAATTCCCCTCATAATATCCTCAGACATGAAGATATCCCTGCTATTGTTTTTAAACTTCTATGGGACAGACTCAAGAGTG
This sequence comes from Campylobacterota bacterium, assembly GCA_034660715.1. Taxonomy (GTDB): domain Bacteria; phylum Campylobacterota; class Campylobacteria; order Campylobacterales; family Sulfurimonadaceae; genus Sulfurimonas. Next base: position 10,853 of record JAYEJR010000033.1, read on the forward strand.
GAAAATCCATAAATGCTTATGTTAAAAACAGATGTAAGAATGGAGATTACTATTGGGTTCTAGCTAATGTAACACCTTCCTATGATGAAAGAGGAGGGATGATAGGCTACTACTCAGTACGTAGAAAGCCATCAGATAAAGCACTTAAAACTATAGAACCTATCTATGCTGAACTATTAAAAATAGAAAAACAGCAAAGTGTTGAAGCATCTCATTCATACTTAAACGATGTATTAAAAAAAGAAGGAGTATCTTATGATGAACTTATCGTCGCTCTTCAAAAATAACCAAACACTCTATTATATGTCAGTTATGATAGTAATTGCTATCTTTTTAATCTACTCTTACTCTTCAACATTAGGAATAGTATTAGTTCCTCTATCTCTTCTTGGTCTGTTTATACCTTCAACAAGCAGAACAAAAGAAGACGAACTCTTGTTAAAAATGGATCAGGTTTTGATTAAAGCAGGAGAAGGGAGACTTGAGGGAAGAATAACTAATATCCCTTTAGATTCTAAGTATTTTAATATTGCATGGGGTTATAATAATCTTGTTGATCAAGTAGAAACATTTATTCGTGACACTGTCACAGCAATAAATCTTGCAAGTGAGGGTGATAAAAGTGCTATTATCTTCTCAGATGGACTCAATGGAAGTTTTTCTGATGCGATAGAACCATTAAATACTGCATTAGAGGGGATAGTTGCTGGAAAAATTTTGCAATCACAAGGTAATCTAAGTCGCTCGTTTGACTCACTCGGTGGTGGAACAACAGGTGGTATGTTCGATATTAGAGAAGATATAGAAAAAGCGAATAAATTTATGGAGACAATCGCAACTTCTTCACAAAAAACAGCAGACCTTTCAGTTGAAACTTTAACATCTGTGGCAAGTGTAGAGAAGAATTTTGATGACTTAAATCAAAGTATTGCAAAAACTACAGAGGGTGTTGATTCTCTTGCAAACCAGTCTCAAGAGATTTCCTCAATAGCAGAACTTATTAAAGATATCGCTGATCAGACAAATTTACTTGCACTAAATGCTGCGATAGAAGCAGCTCGTGCTGGTGAACATGGACGAGGGTTTGCAGTTGTCGCTGATGAGGTAAGAAAACTAGCAGAGAGAACACAAAAAGCAACTTCTGAAATCTCTATAACTATCTCGACACTTCAACAAGAGACGAGATCTATGCAAGAAGAGTCAGAATATATGTCAGGTTTAGCAAATGAATCTATGGATCATATGAGTAATTTTTCATCTACATTAAAGATGTTTAATACTGATGCAAAAGAGTCTGCAAATGATGCAAATATTCTTAGTGATGTTTTTCTAGTCTCTTTGATTAAAATAGATCATTCAATCTTCAAGTCTGGTTCATATGCTACTCTTATGCATTCAGATAAAAGTAAAGTTATTACTAAAGATACTGAATGTCGTTTTAGTGAGTGGTATGAAGGGAAGGGCAAAAAGAGATTTGGAAATAAGAAAGAGTATGCTCTACTTAAAGCTCCTCATAAAGCTGTACATGATAGTGCAAGAAGTAATTATGAGTATGTTCTTAGTGGAACTGTATTTGATAAAGAGAATGTCGATGCTATAGTAAATAATGCAAGAGAAATGGAAGAGGCTAGTTTTGAGTTAGCTAGTATACTAAGTCAAATGATAGAGCGCAGTTAGTTTAGTAAAAAAGAAACAACACCAACTTTTTCTATCATCTGGTTATACTTTTTATTTTTTAGTATAGCATCTTTAAAACCTTCAGATGAAGCCTCTTTCGTTTTATGAATATTTTTATTTAAAAGGTTTTCTGTTTTATCTTTAATGCTTATTGTCGTAAGTCTTAGTGCAAATGTCAGCTGAGAGAACTTTTTGTTTGTCGATTTATACTTTCTTTTTTTTGCTTTTGTTGTTAGCTCTATAATGTATGTGAAGTTATTTAAGTCTGATGATATACCAAGTTCTCCTAGTTTTTCTTCTAAAAGGGATGCTAGATTACTAGAGTTTTTATCATATTTTATATTAAAAATCAAATTATTATAGTCAGACTGTAGGCTTTTTTCATATACGATAAAGTTTGTTAAAAGTTCTTTACTACTGAAGTTGATATTTATTGCATGAAGTATAGGTAGCAGTGATTTAGCATTTTTTATATCACTTTTTATACTTAGTGAGCTTTTAAGTTTCTCAAACTTATCTTGAGTTAGGTAAAGTTGGTAAGTCCCTTTCAAATCCTTGTTGATTAGATCAAGCTTTTCCTTATAACTTGAAAATAGGATAGCTCTATCTACTCTAACAAGTGTTGAATGTATACCATCTCTCTCTTGAGTCTCTAATGTTTTAACATGAGTATATTTTATAGTATCACTTTTACTACTTATATCGTTTTTAGAGTCTGAGAGGAGCATTGTATGCTCATCTTGTTGAGTCACCGAAGATGAAAGAGTAAAGGATGAAGCGATACTTACAGATATTTTTTCGCTTATAAACGCCAAAGCATTCTCTCTAGACTCTTTTTGTGTTTCACCTTGACCTAAAGCATAGTAGTACTTATCTGTATCTAGAGGTTGTTTTATCACGGAGGAAAAAAGTAGACTTGATATAAATATCAGTAAAACAATGGATTTATTGAGTATTTGCATTTGAAAGTGTCTCCTGTTCTATTTTTAAAGCATAAGCCTCTATTATTAACTCTGTTATATCCTCATATTTTTGAGCTAATACAGATTGTTTATATGCATAGTATGTACCTACAAAAATATTTGGAAAGATATAAAGTGAGTTTTTGACAAGTCTTTTCAATCTTTTATCATACTTTCTTTGAAGTTTATAGGGAATAACTATTTTTGCATATGCTAAAGATTCTATCTCTTTTGGAAGCTCTAAGATTAAGTTGTTTGCCAAGATATTAGAGAGTGCTAATCCAAAAAGTGCATAGGCCTGTGATGATGACTCTTGTATCTCTTGAGAAACTATATTTATATTTTTTGCTAGATCTATTTTACTCTTATCATCAAGGTTAAGATCATTTTCTAGAGCTAGTATTGAGCCATCTAGAAGTTCAAAGTATATAGTTTCTTTCTCATCAGCAGTAGTCTTAAGTTGCTCTATCTCTTTATCTATAGTTGTGATTTCATCTTTTAGCTCTCTTTTTTCATGAGGACTTAAAGGAGTATATGAAAACTTTACATCTTCTTTTAGTCTCTTCACATTTGATTCATCAAGTTTGAGTCTGTTTTCATACTCTCCCTTGATAGACTTTGCTGAAGCTACATCTTCAAATGTATAAAGCATTTCATCTCTTGCTGAAGTTAGATCTTTTTGAAAGTCAATGGGAGTAAGGGATATAAGTGCTTCACCAATAGTATCATAGATGTCTCCATCAGGAGATTCTATATCTTTTAGCGTTCCATTTTTAAACTTTAAAACATCACTCATGGAATTTTCATAGTTGTAAATATCTGGCCACATATTTGTATCGCTTCCATATAATATTACAATCTTATTCATTGCTTCATAAGTTAGGGGAGTTACTCTTTGGTTGAGAAGTGCCGATGCAACAAAACCATAATCTCCAAACTGCTGCATCAAAAGACCAGTCTTAAGCATCTTTCTTTGTATTGGCATTGTGAATGCGACTGTTGCATAGTAAGGATCACTTACTATTAGTTTATCTATTTGCTCCTTCCTAGAGTCATTGAGGTCAGCAGCCATCATTGCAGGCCATAAAGCATCTGAAGAAATTGGCATATTAAACGCCATCAAATTATTTTCCCTGATAATAGTCATACTTATAGCTACTCTGTTAGCTTGGTTTTCTAGAGTAGGGACTTCAGTTTGTGCTGATAGACCTTCATTCATAGTACTACATCCAGAAGAAAAAAAACTAATCAGTACAAATATAAGTGCTGTGAGAACTCTACTCATACTCATCATCAGAGCTTCCTAGCATTGAGTTTCTATCATTCATAAGTGCTTGATTTGCTTTAGCTTGTTTTTTAGTTTTGTTTAAAAGAGCATAAAAGGTGTCAAATCTTGATTTTGCATTTGTTACAAGTTCATCTTGGTTACCACCATTTTTCATAGCTAAGTTATAGTTTAGTTTTGCAAATCGCAACAGTGATAAGTCCTCTTTTGTACTTGCATCTGCTTCATATAAGACAGCAAGATTGTAGTAGTAGTTCATATCTTTTGTACCATTAAAGTTACGCATAAGAGTGATTGCTCCATCGTAGTTTTTTTGTTTTGCATAGAGAATTACACTCTCTAAAGAATTATCAAAAGGCTTAAACTCTCTGAGTTGATGTGTCTTAAGTGGTGAGATATCGGAGATAAAGTACTTTACTAGTTTTTCAATTGACTGGGATGCTAAGGACTCTTCTGTAGGAATTTTAGATGGATCACGAGATATTCTATTTTTTCTATCACGGTATTTTTTAACTAAAAATTCATCAACACCACGAGCAAGAGTAAAAGTCACTTCCATATCAAGAGATACCTTTGTCTCTTTTTTTGAATAGTTATAGTTTGATACAACAACATTAAGCGATACAGATTCCTCATCGCCCATTGGATCGATAGCTATGAAGTTTGTTTGAGTAAGCTTTTCTTTTATACTATTGACAAAGATTGGAGTTAGGTTAAGGCTTTTTTGATTTGCATTTTCTATATCTGGGTTTATCCAAAGTGCAAGGTAAGCACCATCTGAAATAAACTCATCTTTCGTTTGAATCTTACTTAGTTTAGAGACTTCTTTTGGAGGAGTATATGAAGGAATTACTATCTTTGTGCCACTACTTTGACAAGCAGTAAAAAGAAGAGTAAAACCTAAGATGAGGAGTGAGAAAACATGATACATTTTAAGCCTTAATATTTA
>JAYEJR010000034.1:0-3289 GCA_034660715.1 Campylobacterota bacterium
GAATCATGAAACGCATAAAAGCCAAAGGGATAGAAGTAGTCATCTATGAACCAGTTATGCAAGAAGAGGAGTTCTTTCACTCAAAGGTCATCAAAGACCTTGAAGAGTTTAAAAATATGAGTGATGTTATAATAGCTAATAGATTTGAGAATATACTCGAAGATGTAAAAGATAAAGTCTATACAAGAGATATTTTTAATTCAGATTCTTAAACGATTAATTTAAAGGAAACAAGATGCATACTATAAGATTAGAAATAGAAGATTCAAAGGTTGATGTAGTATTAAATATAATTAAAAGTTTAAAAGAGGATGTTATTACTAGATATGAAGTAATTGCTGATAAAAAAGAGTCTAAAGACTTTATAAATATTTCGCAACAATCGCTAGAAAAGACTTGGGATAATGAAGAGGATAGTGTTTATGATAAATTTCTCTAAGTATGACTTAGTAGTTGTCAAATTTCCTTTTGCAAGTAGTGTAAAATACAAGGCTAGACCGGCTGTTATACTCTCTTCAGATATTTATAATGAAAATAGCAGAGGGACATTTCTAATTTTAGCTATCTCAAGTAATGTGGATAAGAAACTAGACTTTGAACTGGAGATTAAAGAGTGGGAGAAAACAGGATTGCTTAAACCTTCTATTTTTAAGGCTTCCATAGCTACTATAGAAAAGGATTTTGTTATTAGTAAGCTTGGTACTCTTGTAGAAAATGACATAAACAGACTAGAAAAATTTATAAAGTTTATATGTTAATGAGTGATATGGCAAAAGAGATACTAAAGGTAGCTTCTAAAGCAGTCAAAGAAACACAAAGAAAAAGTCTAGAAAATGGTGTGGCAAATGTCTATAGTAAAAATGGAAATATCTACTTTCAGCTACCAAACGGTGAGATAACACAAGAAAACCTAAGGCGTATGCTTCATGATAAGAACTCAATATGACTCTATATGAACTTTATAAATATACTCCAAAGCAGATAATAGAAGTGGAGTACTTACTTGATCAGGCAAAGAGATTTGACATACTAGATGAAGTACAAGAAGCATTTTTTCAGTTTAGTCCAGATTTAGTTGAAGAAAAAATTGAAGGTTTTGGAGAACATGAACCGTGGGCAACTTCACATAAAAGACATATTGTTAATGAAATAATATACTACTTAATCGAGAATGTTAGTGAGGGTGAATATATAGCAGAGTATTGGATAAATGAACAAATTTTCAAAGAATCGTTTACACCCTTTATATTGCAAAATGACTTAAGAAAACTGGACAATGAAAAGATTTTTGAACTTTTTAAAACTTATCTTGATAACAAGATTAATAAAGGGAAAGGTGATACATAAAAATGAAGGAAAATGCCCTGTGTGTCATGGGTATACAAGCATTTCTACGACAACGTTTACAGTTGATTTAGAATTTGGCGTTGTAGTTGTGAGACATGTTCCCGCTACTGTTTGTGAACAATGCTCTGCAGAGTGGATAAGTGATGATAATGCTGAAAAACTAGAAAAAATAGTAAGTGATGCGAGAGTAAAACATAGTATGGTTGAAGTCTCAGAGTTTTCATCTATATTTGAGGTAGCAAGTTAAAGTGAAAATCTTAGTAATAGGGCTTATATCTTTTGTGATATTTTTACCAGATATAGATTTTAGAGGTGATTTTGATGGTATTAAAAATAGCTTAACACCTGATAGTAAAGAGTGATTTACGATTAATGACAAGTATAGATGAAATTCAAAAAACAGTTCAACATTTATTGTCTGAAAATAGTGACTTGAGTTGTTATCTATATAGTATATAGGTATGCAAAAGCACAGCTTACGCTTTTGGATAAACAGCATTCCTTAAATGAGTTTACTCTCCAACATATTTTTACAAAACTGTTAGAATGGAGTCTAGATGATTCTTCTCTTTACACATTGCAAGTTTTACAAAGATATAGAGATAAATATAAAGATAATGATTATTTTGATATTGAGTATGAATCATTTTTAGTTCATTTCTCAAATGTTAAATTTTTATTGAATAAAAGCAATGAAAAAAAGTATAAAATTTCCATTTGCAAAAAAATGTATTAAACTAATTTATGCTAGAATCAATACAAAGGAAAAGATTATGTTAACACTAAAAATTCAGAATCCTGAAATAGAAACAATATTTTTAGAAGGATTCAATAGTAATAAAGAGATGTTTTTTGATTTTGTAAAAGAAAACTACAACAAGATGGTGCTTCTTAATAGTTTAGAAAAATCTATACATCAAGCAAAACTCCAGGACTCACAAGAATTAGATGAAATTAGTTTGGACGATTTGATAACAGATGTTAAAAATAGTACCGACTCCTGAGTTTATAAAGCAAGTTAAAAAACTTGCAAAATCTTATAAGAAGATAGCAAATGATTTAGAGTCTCTTCAGAAAGAGTTACTTCAAAACCCAAAAACTGGTACAGAACTTGGACATAAGTGTTTTAAAATTAGACTTGCAAATTCTTCTATTCCAACTGGTAAAAGTGGTGGTTTTAGAATTGTCACATATTATCTTGATGATCAAGGTGTTATTCGACTACTATTAATATATACAAAAACTGAAAAACAAAACATTTCTGATAAAGAGTTAAGTGAGGTACTTAAAAATAATAATTTGTAAGACCCACTTTAAGTTTCACCCAAAAAACCCCACAAACCATTTCTATTTCACTTGGGATTTAAGTTTTCTCGTTAAAAAGTAACAAATTTCAGTAAACAAAAAGAGAGATTAAACTATACTTTCAAAAATTGAAACACTCTCCAAATCCTTAGAAACATAAAAGAAGACGTCTCTCAACCTTCCATAGCTAAAGAAGTGGGATTTAGCGTTGGTAAGGTAAACTTTATACTCCAAGCACTTGTTGAAAAAGGTCTTGTAAAGTCTGAAAGGTTTATAGCTTCAAACAACAAGCGCAAGTACTCTTACCTTCTAACGGATGAGGGTGTAAAAGAGAAGATGCACTTGACTGCTAAGTTTATAGAGAGAAAAAAGGCTGAGTATGAAGAGCTTCAAAGAGAACTAGAAGCGGATAGTATGAAGTGGGGGGCAAACTAAGTGAATAATCCAATGATCCTAGTAACAGGCGGAGCAGGCTACATAGGCTCACATGAAAGCTAATTTAGAATGGAGAATTTAGAATTGAAAAGTAGAAATATTTTAGTTGATAAATCATTTAAATTTGCAGTACGAATTGTAAAACTATATAAGTATCTTTGTGAGGAGAAAAAAGAGTATATTTTGTCCAAACAGCTTTTAA
>JAYEJR010000035.1:0-15431 GCA_034660715.1 Campylobacterota bacterium
AAGCATCTGAAATCTCTTCTATTGTATCTTGATTTTCATTAGAGATTTTTTCTACTTCTGTAACTTTAGTTACCATAGAAGCTACACTTTTAGAATTTTCTATATAACCTGTTACAGTCTCATCAACCTGACCAATCGACTCTTCAATAGCACTTACACTAGAGCTGATATCAACTTCAACTTCATTTGCATTTTGAGAAAGAGCCTCAATGGCTTTGGCGTTTGTTGACATATGCTCACTCGCGTCATTTACAGACTGAGTGATGACACTGATAGTAGTGTTGATCTCTGAGAGAGATTTTTGAGTTCTCTCTGCAAGTTTACGAACTTCATCAGCAACAACTGCAAAACCACGACCATGTTCACCTGCACGAGCAGCTTCGATAGCAGCATTTAGTGCGAGTAGATTTGTCTGGTCCGCGATGTCAGCTATAACCTCAAGAACATTTTTAACAGCACTCGTCTCTGTGCTTAAGTCTACAAGTTTTTGTGAGAGTTCAAGTTCATCTTGACTTCTATCAGCTATCTCGTTTGCTAAGTTTATGATCTGCTCATTTACATTTTTGAGAGTGTTTCCTGTCTGATCGATGTTTGATTTTGTCTCTTTTGCTTGTTCTATGGCTACACTGAGGACATTTTGTAACTCATCTCCTTGGTCAGCAACTTCTTGAACGATACGACTCTCTTTTTGAGACTTCGCTTTCATCTCTATAGAAGCATTTGATAATGTACTTGCAACTTGTGTGTTGTTAGATGAAGATGTTGTAGCCTCTGAAACTGTAACACGAACTTTTTCGATAAACTCATTGACATTGTGTGCTACTTCAGAGATCTCATCACCTTTTGGTACATTAACTCTATTTGTTAAGTCCCCATCACCTTTAGCTAAGTCATATGTTGCATCTTGAAGTGTTTTAAGCTTGTTTATGATGATTATTCTGATAAGAAAAACAGAAACTATAATCATAAATGCTATAAAAACAGCTGTACCAACAAGTGCCATGATAAAGTTACTATTTGCATTAGTAAGAGCTTCTTCTTCATCTATTTTAACTATCATAGCCCATTTTTCATTATAAACTTTTACAGGAGAGTAAGAGAGAATAACTCTGTGGTTTAAGTAGTCGGTACCTATAGTTGTTTTACTCTCACCAGATATAGCAGCTCTTGTAGCTGTAGTGTCTATCTTGAAGTTACCAATAGTTGTTGCAGCTTTTTGTGTACTCTCGTCCATATCTTTGATTTTAGATGCGAATCTACTCTCATTTCTCATAGTGTAGTCACTACCTACTAAAAATGCTTCTCCAGAACTTCCAAGTCCCACTTTATCAACTTGGTTGTTAAAGTTCATGATCTCGTTTATCTTTTCTATAGGAAGTTGGAAGATAAGAGAACCTTCGTTATCTTCACCAAAGTAAATAGGCATAGCTATAAACGCCACCTGTTTATTGTATCCAGGTTCATAGATAGAGAAGTCTTCAAAGACAGCTTGCCCTTTTGTAGCTTTTTGACTCTTCTTAAATACACGAGCTATACCTGTTGATGTATAAGGACCTTCAAGTAGGTTAGTTCCTAGTTCTGCATTCTTCTCAACACTATAAACTACATCACCATTTGCATTTACTATGAAAAGATCATTACGTCCAAACTCAGTAAGAACTTCTCTCCAGATTGGATGATGTTGTACATGGATGTCTGTGTATTCACTTTTATAGCTCTTATCCATTTTGTACTTCTCTTTATTGTTGTAAGCTTCTGGGTTTTTAGCGATGTAAAGATACTGAAGTAGGATTCCTTTATCACTTTTTGGCAAGTACTCTTCGAGTGCTCTTTTTGAAGGCGCATTATTTAAGTTATAGTTTACATGTGAGAGGTAAGTGTTTTCATAGTAAGATAGAAGTGCATTTTTTGCTTCATCTAAGTCGATCTCTAAATCTTCTAAACCTTCATTTGCCTCATCATAATCCCAAAGTAGTTTTACAGTTTCACTATTGAGAGCCTTAGAACCTAATATGTATTTCATCTCACTAAAGTAATCTTCTATATGCTGTGTCTTACTGATAGTGATAGAACTCATCTGCTCCATTCTTGTTTTTAGGAGTTCAGATTTTGCACTATCTGAAACAGCATATGCGATACCAAATCCTAAAATGATTAATGAACTAATGATGAAGGTAACAACTCTAAAGTTAATACTTTTTGTATTCATGATTAAACCTACTTATGATTATTTTAAATATTCTAGCATAGATTATTTAAATTACTAAATTATTTTCCCAAATAGAGCTGTCGAGGCCGTGCTATCTTCATTGAGTGATCCTTTTTGAACTCTATCCATTGCGCTATCCAACCGACAGTTCTTCCTATCACAAAGATTGGAGTGAACATAGATTTTGGTATGTTTAAAGCTGTGAGTATCACACCTGAATAGAAGTCTATGTTTGGATAAAGATTTCTGCTTAAGTAAACATTCCAGTTTGAGCGTAGAAGGAAGATATATCAAATTTATACTCTTTATTTGTTCTGTTATCTTTAATAGTAATTGAGTTGTTCATGTTAGTCCTTTTATAATAATTTATTATACATTTAGACCATTGTAACTAACTTAGTATAAAATGACAATATGCAAATAAGAGAAATGAATTTAAAAGAGTTAGAAGTAATATATGAAGTTCTTAAACAGCTTCGAGTTGAACTGAGTTTTAAAGAGTTTGATGACTTAGTGTATGACATGAGGCATATGGAGTATAAGATGATTGGGCTTTTTCAAAGGGGAAAATTGATTACTTTCGCAGGTGTCGCAGTGCAGACCAACTTTTACCATAAACGCCATCTCTACATCTATGACTTAGTTACAGATGAAAAGTTTAGGGGAGAAGGACATGGCCTAAATATGCTTGAATACTTAGAGAGTTATGCAAAAACTGCGATGTGCGAATCTCTCGTACTCTCTTCAGGTTTTCCTAAAGAAGAAGCTCATCGTTTTTATGAGAAAAATAGCTTCTTGAAAAAGTCATACCTTTTTTATAAAGCTATTTAGCACAACACTTTTTAAACTTTTTTCCACTTTCGCAAGGACAGGCTTCATTTCTCTCTACTCTAGAGCTATATAAAACTCCATCCTTGTACTTCCAAACACCATCAACTAAAACAAAGTTACTTTTTTCGTGCAAAACAGAAACAGTCTCATTATCACGATAGTAAGCTTTAAATTCTACAAAGTCGTCATCAGCGTTTATAACATCAAGTTTGAGCCAATCCATAGCGGGAGAACTCTTTAACTCATCTAAGCTTTGATGGAGTGAAGTTTCTACAAGGTACTCCCAATCTTCTCTAACAAAAGCATCATATCTACTTCTCATTAACTCTTCTGGATTCATACACACTCCTGTTTCTGGCTTTTTGCAGCTTCAATGATTGATTGTACGACTGCAGGGTCCTCTAGTGTTGAAATATCTTGGAGTATTTTTTCATTCTTTGCAATAGAACGAAGAATACGACGCATGATTTTACCTGAACGTGTTTTAGGAAGTCCTGGAACAAAAATAAGACGATCGCATTTGGCAAATGTTCCAACCTTCTCATTGATGATACTATTGATATTTTTTGAAATATTTTCGTACTCTGCATTGTCGCAGTCGGAGTTTAATATTATAAAGGCGCATAGAGATTCGCCTTTGATAGGGTGAGGTTGACTAATGACGGCGGACTCAGCAACGAGATGAAAATCTCCAATGCTAGACTCAATTTCAGCCGAACCTATGCGGTGACCCGATATGTTCATAACGTCATCTGTTCTTCCCGTTATGGTTATATAACCATTTTCATCAACAACAGCAGCATCTCCAGAGAAGTAAACTGGCTTACCATCTTTTGTGCAGTCGCCAAAATATGCTTTTTTGAATCTAGCTTCATCGCCCCAAACACCACGTATCATCGATGGCCAAGGACGAGTGATGCATAAAAGAGCTTTCTCTCCAATTTTTGCGGGTGTTCCATCTTCGTGCATAACTTCAGTCATAATACCAGGAAGGGGTAGAGTGGCACAACCAGGTAAAAGAGGAGTTGCTCCAGGAAGAGGGGAAAGAATGTGACCACCAGTCTCAGTTTGCCACCAAGTATCAACAATAGGACATTTTTTTTGTCCTACTTTTTCATAGTACCAGTTCCAGGCTTCGGGATTTATAGGCTCTCCTACACTACCGAGAACTCTAAGTGAACTTAAGTCATATTTAGCAGGTTCATCATAGCCAACTTTACGAAGCATTCTTATAGCGGTTGGCGCGGTGTAGAACTGAGTGACTTTTAACTCTTCTATCATCTTCCACCATCGACCGCTATCTGGATATGTTGGAACTCCTTCATACATGACAGTAGTCGCTCCTGCAGCAAGAGGCCCATAAATGATATATGTGTGACCAGTTATCCAACCCACATCAGCACTACACCAGTAGATATCTTTCTCTTTGATATCAAATACCCACTCCATAGTCATCTGAGCCCATAAAATATAACCTGCTTGACTATGAACAACGCCTTTTGGTTTACCCGTACTTCCCGATGTATAGAGTAAAAAGAGAGGATCTTCACTCTGCATAACTTCTGCTTCACAAGTTTCACTCTGAGCCTCAATTAAGTCATTGTAAATCTCATCGCGACCTTCTACGATATTGATTAGTTGATGATTTCTTTTTATGACTAAAACATTTTTAACCGAGTCGCATTTCCCTTTGTTTAAGGCCTCGTCAACCGTTGGTTTTAACATATAAGGCTCTCCGCGACGGTAAGCTCCATCAGCTGTGACAACTAGTTTAGCCTCTGCATCGATGATTCTATCATAAAGGGCATCGGATGAAAAGCCTCCAAAAACAACCGAGTGAATAGCTCCTATACGAGCGCATGCTAACATTATGTAAGCAGTCTGGGGAATCATAGGCATATAGATGATAACTCTATCGCCTTTGCGAATTCCATAGCTGTTTTTTAGAAGGTTTGCAGTTTTATTTACATGAGTTGAGAGTTGTTGATAGGTGATTTTTTCTACAGCACCTGATTCTGATTGAAAGAGAATTGCTGTTTTTTCACTTTTATCTTTGAGGTGACGGTCTATGCATTGTTCTGTAACATTTAACTCTCCCCCCTCAAACCAACGAACAAATGGCATATTTGACTCATCTAGAACCTTAGTATAGGGAGTTTTCCATAATATTTTATCTTTTGCAAAACTGTCCCAAAATCCTTCATAGTCATTTTTGGCGAAATTTTGTAGTCTGTAGTACTCATCCATGCTGTTGATAGTAGCATCCCTCCAAACTATTTTGTTAGGGTGTATAAGTTCTCTTTTCATAATGTAACTCCTTATGGGAAATACTTTAGATATAAATATTGTAACACATTTTACCTCCTATAATTAATTCGATATAATCTAAGAATGAAAATAAAATCACTCTACATATCGGCACAAGAGAAAGATGCGGGATCACTATTCATAACTATGGGAATGATGGAAATCTTAAAAAGAAACATACCACGAGTAGCTTTTTTTAGACCTGTTATTTACTCAAATACTATTGAAGATGGAGATATAGACTTCATCCTTAAAAGATATTCGCTGGATATGGAGTATAAAAACTGTTATGGTTTTGATGTTGAGTACGTAGAAAACATGATAGCGACAAACAGAGTAAACACTCTTATGAATGAGTTGATATCAAAGTTCAAAAAACTTGAAGAGCAGTACGACTTTGTACTTGTTGAAGGTATACGTCACTCATTTTTAACCAGAGCAATAAACTTTGATTTAAATGTGAAGATAGCACAAAACTTCGGATCAGGCATCATCAACATAGTAAATGCAAAAGATAAAACAGTTGCAGATATTTATGATGATATTTTGATAGATAATGAAAACTCTGCAATGCATGGATGTACACACTTCGCTACCTTTGTCAACAGATTAGACGATAGGCAACATGAGATGCTAGAACAAAAGTTAGAGGAGTATCCCTTAAAAGTCTACTTCTTAGATGAGGTCGATGAACTTGGAATGTTGAGTATAGCCGATGTTGTTGACTCTCTCGATGCATTACCCGTCTTTTTACAACCCCAAGATATGACAAGGGTAGTTCGAGATATAAAAGTAGCTGCATTAACCTTAAATAATTTTTTAGATTATATACAAGAGGATGACCTTATTATAGTCCCACCTGATAGGTCTGATATCATATTAGGACTATTAGGAGCTCTTTACTCTAAGAATTATCCAAATATTAGTGGCATTGTATTTCCTTTTGGAATGAAAACTCATGAGAATATTTACAGACTTGTAGATGGATTGGAAAACTTTAACATCCCTATTTTATCAGTAGGTGGGGACACCTATGTAACAGCGAAAAAATTATCAAAAGCAAATGCAAGACTTAGGGTTACAAATGAGCGAAAAATCGCTCTTGCTCATGGTTTATTTAATGCAAGTGTGGATATCCAAGGCATAGAAAATAAACTTGACACATCAGTGAGTACTGTGATGACACCCATGATGTTTGAGTATAAACTTTTTGAACTTGCTAGAACAAATAAAAAAAGAATTGTGCTCCCTGAGAGCAGTGATGAGAGGATTTTAAGAGCTGTAGAGATTATTTTACGTCGTGAAGTGGCAGATATAATACTACTAGGTGATAGTGAAGAGATAAGGAAAAACTATCTACGACTTGGATTAGATTTAAGTGATGCATCAATTATTGATCATAATACATCTCATTTAGCAGCAGAATTTTCTCAAGCCTTTTATGAGATGAGAAAAGCCAAAGGTCTCTCTCTTCAAGCAGCTTCAGATGCAATGACTCATGGAAACTACTTCGCTACAATGATGGTAGAGCTAGGCTATGCAGATGGTATGGTAAGTGGAGCTATAAACTCTACAGGGGATACCATTAGACCAGCACTTCAGATAATAAAAACATCAGAAGATGTTAAGGTTGTATCGAGTGTTTTCTTTATGTGTTTGGCAACAAAGGTGCTCGTATATGGTGATTGTGCAATCAACCAGGACCCTGATGCTCTGACACTAGCTGATATAGCACTCGCTTCTACTGCAACAGCAGTGGCTTTTGGGATAGATCCTAAAGTGGCTATGCTTTCATACTCGACTGGTGAAAGTGGTGTGGGAGTAGATGTAGATAAGGTTAGAGAAGCAACACTAAAGGTAAAAGAATTAAATCCTGAGATTCTTATTGAGGGACCTATTCAGTATGATGCAGCAGTAAACAAAAATGTTGCAAAGAAAAAACTTCCAAACTCTAAAGTCGCAGGCGAGGCTAGTGTCTTTATCTTTCCAGATTTAAATACTGGAAACAATACCTATAAAGCTGTTCAGCGTTCAAGTGGTGCAGTCGCTATAGGTCCAGTTCTTCAGGGACTAAAGAAACCTGTGAATGATTTAAGTCGTGGTTGTTTAATAGCCGATATTGTGAATACAGTAGCGATTACAGCGATTCAAGCGATTCAAGCAGAGCAAAAGTTATGAAAATAGCCGTTATAAACTCTGGAAGTTCTTCTTTAAAGTTTAAGCTCTTTGATATGGAGAGTGAAAAAGTACTCTATGCACAGTTTATAGAGCATATAGGAGAAGAGAACTCGAGCATTAAAAATCATCACGAAGCTTTAGAAAGTTTAGATGTGAATCTTGAACACTTAGATGGAGTAGGTCATCGTGTAGTACATGGTGGAGAAAAGTTTAGATCTGCAGTTTTGATAGACGAAGAGGTTGAGAAAGCTATAAAAGAGTTGATACCTTTAGCACCCCTACATAATGGAGCGAACTTAGAAGGTATAGAGGTTGTTAAAAAAAGAGCTTCCCAAATCCAACAAGTAGCAGTGTTTGATACAGCATTTCATTCGAGTATGCCTAAAGAGGCTTACCTTTATGCTTTACCTTTTAAAATGTATGAACAACATCATGTAAGAAGATATGGTTTTCACGGTACTTCACATGCTTTTGTGGCAAAAAAAGCAGCTCTAGAGATAGGAAAAGAGTTAAATGAGATTAATCTTATAACACTTCATTTAGGCAATGGTGCAAGTGTTTGTGCTATAAAAGAGGGAAAAAGTATCGATACTTCGATGGGGTTTACACCACTAGAAGGTTTAGTAATGGGAAGTAGAAGTGGAGACATGGATCCAGCTATCGTTGTTTATATGCAAAGAGAACTAGGAGTTACTTTAGAAGAAGTCGATGATATCTTAAATAAAGAGTCAGGACTTTTAGGAATATGTGATGACAACGATGTGAGAAATATACTTACAAGTAGCAATGAAAAGTCTAAGCTAGCCATTTTGATGATGATACGACGTATTCAAAAGTATATAGGTTCTTATATGGTACTATTAGGAAAAGTTGATCTTGTAGTTTTTACTGGTGGAATTGGTGAAAACTCAGAGTATATTAGAGATCAAGTAATGAATAATAAAATATTAAAAAATTTAAAACATATTGTTGTAAAAACGGATGAAGAGTTAGAAATTGCTCGTCAAACATTGGCAACAATACAACAGAGGTAAGTATCAGTATGGATGAACTATATGTTTCAAAACAGAAGATTATAGACAAGAATAAACATCTTTTTGCAGTCGAGTTAGTCTTTAAGGACTCTTCTAAAAAGAGAGTAGGTTTTTCAAATTCCCTTAAATCTACTGCAAAACTTATAGTGAGTACTATGAGTGGTCCTGGATTAAACACACTACTTCCTGTCCGTTCTAAAGCATTTATCAATGTTGATGAGGCTACATTAACTAAAGGTATTTTAGATGTACTCGATAAAGAGAGATTTATCCTCAATATCTTAGAAGATATTATTTTAACTGAAGATGTAATCAAAAAAATAGTAGCTTACAAGAAACAAGGCTTTCAGTTCTCGTTAGAACATTTCGATGCAAGTGCTAAGATGATAGTAAAGTTTCAAAAACTATTTAAGTATATAGATATTATAAAGATGGATATTGTTCTCTCTCATAGTGAAAACTTAGAAAGAGTTATGAAAAAGTTTAAGGCTACAAACATTCAACTACTTGCACAAGGTATTGAGTCCAAAGAAGACCACATTGATTGTTTAAACATGGGTTTTAAGTATTTCCAAGGTTCATATATAAATAAGCCGGAAATTGTAGAGATTGAGTCATCAAAAGAACCAACACAGGTTATCATACTTCAGTTGATTCAGATTATTAAAAATAACAATAATTCGACAGATAAGCTAGAATCATTTATCAAACGCCAACCAGATCTCTCATTTAAATTAATACAGTTTTTTAACAACTTAGAAAAAGTAGATATAAAAATAGAGTCTCTTACCCAAGTAATAACATTGATGGGAAGAAACAAACTGCTTCGCTGGCTAATTATATATCTCTACTCAGAAGTCTCAACAAACTCTGCATCAAAAACTATGCTAGAGCTTGCTATAAGAAGAGCTGAAAGTATGGCTAAAGAAGCAGATACGAAAAACAGGGATAAAGCTTACTTGGCTGGAATGTTTTCACTTCTAGGTTCGATTTTTGATGCTGATGTTAAAGAGTTGATGGAACATGTAAAAATGGACGAAGATATTACGAAATTAGTTGTTCAGAAAAAAGGTATTTTTGCTTCAAGTCTTATGAGAGCGGAAGTTGCTGAAAAGAAGTATCTTAAAAAGAAGATGATGGAAAATTTTGAAAAATTAAATACAAATGATTTGATATATACTTTAGAAGATGGTGGTGTTACTTTAGATAAGGATGATATTTAGAAGTTTAAAAAAAGAGGGTATTCATAAGCAAGATGCTTATGAATAAGGTCACTAATTAAAGTGGAGTTACGTTCTCAGCTTGAGGGCCTTTTTGACCTTCACCAACTTCGAAAGTTACTCTTTGACCTTCAGCAAGTGAAACACGTCCACCTGAGTTGTTATTAACTTGACGGAAGTGTACGAATACATCTTTTCCACCGTTATCTTGTTCTATGAAACCATAACCTTTTTCGTCGTTAAACCATTTAACTTTACCGTCTTGTAAATCTGCCATTGCATTAGCCTTGTGTAAAAAAATCACTATGAATTACTTCATTAGTGGAGTCAAA
Source organism: Campylobacterota bacterium (assembly GCA_034660715.1). Taxonomy (GTDB): domain Bacteria; phylum Campylobacterota; class Campylobacteria; order Campylobacterales; family Sulfurimonadaceae; genus Sulfurimonas. The sequence goes on from JAYEJR010000035.1 coordinate 10,112, forward strand.
AATTGGAGAGTCTTTAGGGTCTGAATGCAATAAGAGCAAAATTTACACTAAAGATGAACTCGAGCCTCATCTTTCATCGGAGACAGTATAGCTAAATAGTTCTGATTTACCTATTATATTAGCAAAATTTATGAAAATGTGTTGTAAATAAGAGTGTTTTTCGTTGAAACAGCTTCTAATACTTCTAACTCATCTTTACTTAGGCTCTCTTTTTTTATTGATTGTGTAAGTTTTAGTAAAAATGAGTAAGATGAAAAATCAACATTTTTTCTCTGTAATGCAAGTTTTCCTAGTTCAGTATAAATCTCTTCAAGTTTGATGCCACTATCATTTGCATAGTTTTTAGTTAAAAGAGCAAATAGCTCCTCATCTGTATTATTAAGGATAGACTCTGATAGTTCTTTTGCTACATTTTCATCTATTCCTCTTCTATAAAGAGTAGAAGCAACTTGATTTGATATAGAGTTTGTTCGTTGTTTTGTAGTGGCGTTTAGTTCTCTTGGAACAGCTGCACCAAGAGTAAGTGTTGTAGCTAAAAGTGTTAGTGTTAATATTTTTGTAGTTGTCATTAGAAATCCTTGTTAAATAGATTATGCAAAAAAATAGTGTGAAATAAATGTTAAATTTGTCGATATACTTTACATGATATCTACATTGTTTAGATGTAGTATAATGATAAAGAACAAATGAAAGGATACATTATGCAAATATCTTCAAATATGCCAAGTGCAAATAGCACAGTAAATGCTAACACTATTAAAACAAACTTTACAGAGAAACTCTCAAAAGAAGAAGCTACTGAGCTTAGAGCTCAAATAGTTGAAAATGCAAATGCTTATGCTTTAAAGTCTGCAAATATTCAAGGTAATCTAGTTACTAAGGAAATTGATATTGCTGAGGCTCATAAAGATATGAAATCTTTTCTCAGCGACATAGGCTATGAAGGAAAACCAATAGCAGAGCTATCACAAGATGAAGCAGCAGCTTTAGTAGCTGAAGATGGAGTCTTCGGTATCACTCAAACCTCTGAGAGAATAGCTAACTTTGTTATCAATGGAGCAGGGGGAGATGAAGATAGACTTCGTGCAGGTCGTGAAGGAATGCTTCAAGGGTTTAAAATGGCTGAAGAGATGTGGGGTGGTGAACTTCCTGAAATCTCTCAAAAAACTATGCAGGCTGCAACAGAGATGGTTGATAAAGCTATGTATGATTTAGGGTACTCTATCTTAAACCAAGAAGTATAGTCTCTCTTAAAATTTTACTGAGAGATAAAAACTCAGATCAAAATTATTGTCCTCTGAGAGGTATTTGTTTTTCTTGTAGATAGCATAGGGTGGTTTTGTTGTAGTTTCATATTCACTACGAGGAAGCCACTCATTATATAACCAGTTCATAAACTTTAAAAAATCCCCATCACTTCCTTGTATATCAAACTTAGCATAGATTCCATCTGAGATGTTAAACTTAGGCAGTCTTTGGTTTGGAGATAGAACCTCTTCATCCTCTACTACTATACAAGCTACATATTGACACTCCTCGAGATGAGTTACAACGGGGTTATCGTGAAAGAGTGCTATATGTTTATAATCTTTTATATTGTTAGAGTATGTCCAAGTCTGTATCTTTTGCCAAGTCTGTTTTATGGCATCAGTATAGCCAGTATGTCTAATATAGTAAGCTTCAGTTTTTGGCATTTTTACTATTGTCGCTTCGAGATTATCAAAGTTGGCATTTGACTCTTTTGCTTTGATAGACTCTTCAAGTATGCTTTTAGAGTACTTTTTATAACCACCTTTTCGCCAAGCTGTAGGGGTCATCTCAAACCTCTCTTTGAAGACTCGTATAAATGATGTTTGTGAACTATACCCACAGAGTGCAGCTGTTTCTGTAATGGTAGAGTATTTATTTGTAAGTAATAAAGAAGATGCTTTTTGAAGTCTAATGGACTTGATACTCTGGTATATATTTCTGCCAAAAATCTCTTTAAATATTTTATGCATGTAAAATTTACTCAAAGAGAAGTTCTCTGCAAGTTCATCCATATTTATATCTACATCTATATTTGTATAGATATAGAAGAGTATGTCGTTTGATATTTTTGTTTTTCTACTAAGTGTTTCTCTTTTCATGATAGCTCTATTATAGCAAAATAGGAATAAATAACAATTATAGAAATAAAATATATCAATTAAAAAATGTAATTATGACAAAAATAGATAACTTTTAGAACAATATTAGTGAAGATAATTTTTTGTAAAGATATTAAAATTCCGCTAACTTAAATCAATCGGAGTAATCAATGCAAAAAATATCAAAAGTTTTAATTGCAAACAGAGGTGAGATAGCTCTAAGAATTATAAGAGCTTGTAAAGAGCTAGAGATAAAAAGTGTAGTGGTTTTTTCTGAAGTTGATGTAGATGGCGTTTGGGTGAGAAAAGCGGATGAGTGCTACCCGATAATGGGACACCCAGTTGAGGCTTACTTAGACTATGAGAGAATCATATCTATGGCTAAAAAAGCTGAGTGTGACGCTATTCACCCAGGATATGGCTTTCTTTCTGAGAGTGCTGAGTTTGCAAAAGCCTGTGCTGACAATGGAATCATCTTTATAGGGCCTTCTCCTGAACACATAGAACTCTTTGGTGACAAGATGGCATCTAAAGTCGCTATGAAAAAGATAGGAGTTCCTGTTTTAGAAGGAACTGATACTCCTGTTATAGATAAAAGCGAGGGTGAAGAGATAGCTAAAGCAATAGGTTTCCCAATCATCATTAAAGCGGCATTTGGTGGTGGTGGTCGTGGTATGCGTATAGTTAAAAAGGCGAAAGATTTCTCTAGCATGTTTGACTCTGCAACAAATGAGGCTATAAAGTACTTCGGAAAAGGTGAAGTTTTTATCGAGAAGTATGTAGAGAACCCAAGACATATTGAAGTACAGATCATCGCTGATAAGTATGGAAATGTAGTTCATCTAGGTGAGCGAGACTGTTCTATCCAGAGACGCCATCAAAAAGTGATAGAGATAGCTCCATCTCCAAGACTCTCTGCTGAAGCGAGAAAAGAGCTCTATAGAATCTCTACAAAAGCGATAACTAAACTTGGTTACGAGAGTGTAGGAACTGTTGAGTATTTACTCGATGAAGATGACAACATCTACTTTATAGAGATGAACACTAGAGTTCAAGTAGAACATCCAGTTACTGAAGTTATATCGGGAGTAGACATCATTCAAAGAATGATAGAGATAGCTGAGGGCGATAAGCTTCAGTTCTTACAAGAGGAGATAAAGTTTCGTGGATACGCTATAGAGTTTCGTATAAACTCTGAAGACCCACAAAACAATTTTATGCCATCATGTGGGACTATTTCAAACTACTTAACACCTGGTGGTCCAGGAGTGAGAATCGACTCTAGTCTTTATGAAGGGTATGAAACGCCATCGAACTATGACTCTATGATAGGAAAACTAATCGTCTCAGCACTTGACTGGGAAGGTGCGGTTAAAAAAGCAAAAAGAGCCCTAGATGAGTACAACATCGATGGACTTAAAACCAACATACCTCTTCATAGAGAGATAGTAAGAGATGAAGACTTTAGAGCTGGTAAGTTCAATACAGGCTATTTAGACTCAAAAATGGATCTGTTTAGTCTCTCAGCCAAATCATCACTAGAAAATGAGAAGAAAAAAGTTTCATTTTTATCAAGCATGATTAAAAAAATTAAAGAGCATAAGCTAGTAACAAGAAGTTAAATATAATTTTTAAGGAAGAAGAATGTCAGCACTGAAACCTATAAACGAATTTTGTCCAAACCGAGTAAAACCTTCTCTACTAAGAGATATCAAAACTGAAGCGATATTAGTGTTTGCAAGAACTGCTCTTGAGCGATATTTCTCAGCTTTAGAAGAGACCGGTATAGAGTTGATACTAGGCTCCAAAGAAGAAACAGAGTATGTCTACACAACACTTAGAGAGCTTCTTGTAAACTTGCAAGACACGGTAGTAAATGTAAACTACCTTATAAATGTAACTCAAAACGCAGGTAAATATGCACTTCTACAATCTCTAGCAAAACAAGAAGAGTCGTTGATGCGTTACTACGACATAATGGCTCAAAAAGTAAGAAATCATTTTGATAATCAGCATGCTTACTTACCTGAACTCTTAGTTGTATGTGTCATAGAAGAGTGGATTTTGGGAGAAGAGAAGTCGATGCATCTTTATCCATTTTTGAATGAAATAGACTTTTTGAATCTAATCGCAGTTTTTGAGCGAAATAGAAAGATTTTTGACAAAGATGAACTCTGTAAAGTAAGTGAAATACTTGAACTCTCTTCATCAGTTGTCTCTAAATTAAAAAACTATAAATACAAAACAAATACATCTAGAGTGTCAAAAACTAGAAAGAAAAAACAGAGATAATAGAGAAACTTTTAAAGAGCTTCAAGCTACTATTCACAAGTTTTTAGAAAAGTATGGTGGGAAATGTATGCTAAGCGACATAATGTTAATGCTAGGTGAAAAGCAAAGAAAAGAAGCTATAAACCTTCAGTACTCTTCTGATCTTTTTGTAGAGGCAAGAAGAGTTTTGAAATAAATATGAGCATAAGTGTTGTATAATAAAGTTAATTAACAATCAAGGCAATACTTGAAACTCATACATTTTAGCGATACTCACTTAGGGTATAACGACTTAGACATTTTAAACGATGAAAACATTAACCAAAGAGAAGCGGACTTTTATGATGCATTCTCTCAAGTAGTTGAGCAGATAAAACTTACCAAGCCTGACTATATCATTCATACAGGTGATCTTTTTCACCGATCTAGCCCAAGTAACCGAGCGATAAGCTTCGCACTCGAACAGTTTAAAATCATAAATGCACTCAACATTCCATTTATAATAATCGCAGGAAATCACTCAACGCCACGGACAAATCTCTCGACTCCCATCATGAAAATATTTGACAACTTTGAGAATGTCTACACCTCTTACAGTCAAGAGTATAAAACAATCGCGTTTGATGACATACTCTTTCATACTCTACCTCACATGAACGACGAGACTAAGGCAGTAGAGCAGACAGAACTTTGTGAAGAGGCGATAGACAAGAGCAAAAAAAATGTAATGATGATGCACTGCTCAGTTGGTGCACACTTTTTGATGCAGGAGTTTGGCGAGTGGGTTTATCCTAAAGATAAAGAATATATCTTTAAGAAGATGGACTATGTGGCGTTAGGGCATTGGCATGGGTTTGGCAAGGTCGGCAAACATGAAAACGTCTTCTATAGTGGTTCAACTGAGAGAACAAGCATAAGCG
>JAYEJR010000036.1:0-3211 GCA_034660715.1 Campylobacterota bacterium
AGGGCAATGGTAGAACTATGCGAATATGGCTAGATATGATTTTAAAAGCAAGGTTAAGAAAAGTGGTCAATTGGCAAAATGTAGGCAAAGAACTCTATCTTCAAGCTATGGAACGAAGCCCTATTAATGATTTAGAATTAAGATTTTTGCTAGAAAAAAACTTAACAAACGATATAGAAAATAGCAAGATTATTTTCAAAGGGATTAAGCAGTCTTACTACTATGAGGGGTATCAAAAAGATGAATAAACTAGAGACAACAAACAATCAACTCATAGAAAATCTAAAATCTATAATAATCTCATCAAGAGTAAAAGTTGTTCAATCTGTAAACACAGTTATGGTGCAAACTTATTGGAACATAGGTAAAAGTCTTGTTGAAGATGAACAACAAGGAAACACAAGAGCAGAGTATGGAAAACAACAACTTAATCAAATTTCAAAAGTACTAACAAAAGAGTTTGGAAAAGGTTTTGATACAAGAAATTTAAGAAATATGAGGCAGTTTTATCTTACATTTGCAATTTGGAACTCAGTGAGTACCAAATTGAGTTGGACACATTATCGTGTACTAATTAGAATCCAAAACAAAGATGCTAGAGAGTGGTATATGCAAGAGAGCATTGAAAATAGCTGGAGTGCAAGAGCATTAGAGAGACAAAAGTCAAAACTCTATTATGAGAGATTGTTATCAAGTAAAGAAAAATTACCACTAAAGCAAGAAGCAGAGGAAAAAACTAAACCACTTCAAGTAGATGTTAAAAATATGCTAAGAGACCCATATATATTTGATTTTTTAAATATAGACGATAAAACTCTTTTTGAAACTGACATAGAACAACCCTTGATAGATAATCTTCAAAAGTTTTTACTTGAACTTGGTCGTGGTTTTGCATTTGTTTCAAGACAAGAAAGACTCACAGTCGAGAGCCAAGATTTTTATATCGACCTTGTTTTTTACAACTTTAAATTAAAATGTTTTTTGCTTATAGATTTGAAGCTAGGAAAGCTTACTCATCAAGATGTAGGGCAGATGGATACCTATGTGAGGGTATATGATAAGTTTCATAAAAGCGATGATGATAACCCTACAATAGGTTTAATATTGTGTAGCGAGAGTTCTAATGCAGTGGCTAAATACTCAGTACTTAGCGATAGTAAACAGCTTTTTAGTTCAAAATATATGCCATTTCTTCCTACCGAGGAGGAGTTGAGAGTTGAACTTTTGCGAGAGCGAGAACTTATAACTAATGGGATTGAGGATGAATAAGTTAGAGAGATATTCATCTTATAAAGATAGTGGTGCCCAGTGGTTGGAGGAGATTCCAGAACATTGGGAAGTTGTTAAAATAAAATATCTTATGGATGAAAAGAAGAAAACTCACAATATTACTTTGAATTGTGGCTCAATAAGTTTTGGAAAAGTTGTTTATAAAGATGATGAAAAGATTCCACTTTCAACTAAAAAAGCTTATCAAGTTGTTGAAAAGGGTAATTTTTTAGTTAATCCCTTAAATCTAAATTATGACCTTAAAAGTCTTCGTATTGCTTTATCAGATTTAAATGTGGTTGTTAGCTCTGGATATATTGTTTTGGACATTCTCAGGGATATTAACAAGTCATATTTGAACTATTTATTACATAGATTTGATGTTTCTTTTATGAAGACTTTAGGGGCTGGAGTTAGGCAAACTTTAAATTATACTGATATATCAGAATGTGAATTGGTAGAACCACCAAAACAAGAACAAATAAAAATAGCCTCATTCCTTGACACTAAAACAGAACAATTAGACAAAGCCATAAAACAAAAAGAGCAACTCATAGAGCTTTTAAAAGAGCGTAGAGAGATTCTTATAAATGATGCAGTTACAAAAGGTGAGATGCGTCAAAATCATCAACTGCTTGATGATTTTAGTATCGGAACCAAAGGCGATGTGCAAAGCACCGCCGACGGAGTCCAAAGAGCTATGAAAGATAGTGGAGTTGAGTGGATTGGGGAGATTCCTGAGGGGTGGGAGGTTAAGAAGTTGAAGTATGTATCTAATATATTTAGAGGAAAATTCACACATAGACCAAGGAATGATTCAAGACTATATGATGGAGCTTACCCATTTTTCCAAACAGGAGATATAGCAAGAGCAGGAAAATATTTATCTGCATATAAACAAACTTTAAATGAAAAAGGCTTAAAGGTGTCTACATTATTTCCAAAAGGCACTATTGTAGTTACAATAGCTGCAAATATAGGAGATGTATCTATATTAGATATTGATGCTTGTTTTCCAGATAGCATAGTTGGTTTCAGTCCTTTAATTTGTATAACAAACCAATTTCTTTATCATACACTTACTGTTATGAAAGATGTATTTATGAGTTCAACAATTAAGAATACTCAAATGAATTTAAACATTGACAGAATTGGAAGTAATTTAATTTCTCTACCCTCAATTCAAGAACAAGAAGCTATCATAAACTACATAGAAAAAAACAATCAAAAAATAGATAAAGCCATAGACCTACAACAGCAACAAATCACTAAACTAAAAGAGTATAAAACTACTTTGATAGATAGTGTAGTTACTGGGAAAGTGAGGGTGGTGTGATGAGTAGCAAGGGAAGTGGGACTTTAGTCCCACCTAAAGTAAGTTTGCAAGATGATGAGGCTAAAGCCACACTTCCAAATAGCCTAGGAAGTGGGACTTCAGTCCCATACAGAAAGCTAGGTGAGGCTAAAGCCACACTTCCGAAGAAAAAACATTTAAATTTACCACATATTGACATAGATGGATATTATCAATTTATAACTTTTAGAACTTTTGATAGTATAGACAGTTATTTAAAAAAATTATATGATACAAAAAAGTCCAATAGACAAAAACAACAAGATATAGATAACTATCTTGACAGCTCAAATAGTGGTGCATATCTAAACGATGAAGTTTTAGAATATTTATATGATTTCCTTAAAACACAAGATGGGAAACTATACGATTTAGTAGCATTTTGCATCATGCCAAATCATATACATTTGCTTTTAAAACCGTTTGATAAATTGCCTAAAGTAATGCAAAAGATTAAAGGCTCTACTGCACATCATATAAATAAAATATTAAATAAATCAGGCAAGTTTTGGGCAAGTAATTATTATGATAAAGCTATTAGAGATGAGAGGCATTTTATTGTAGTTTATGAGTACATTAAGAATAATA
>JAYEJR010000037.1:0-3203 GCA_034660715.1 Campylobacterota bacterium
GCTCTGTACATATTTTTATCTGCACGCTTTACAACTCTATAGGCATCAGTATCATCTTCTGTAGATTTTGATACACCTAAAGATATAGTTAATTGGTAATCAAGTTTCGATGAGAGTTTTTCAATCTCATATCGCAACTTTTCAGCTAAATGAGATGCATTTTCGATTTTTGTATCAGGGCATACGAGAAGAAACTCTTCGCCACCCCATCGCCCAAATACATCAGTGGAGCGAATGTTTTTTTGAATTGTCTTGGACAAAATTTGTAAAGCTGTATCCCCTTCAAAATGACCATATCTATCATTTATTTGTTTAAAATGGTCAATATCAGCCATAATAATGCAGTAGTTATGTTTATTTCTTTTATAGTGTGAAAATATTTTTTTAATCTCTATATCAAGTGTTCTACGATTATGAATACCTGTTAAAGCATCTGTAGTTGAAAGTTGTGTTATATCTGTAGAGATTCCTATATAAGATCGTATTTTACCATCCTTGTCTTTTATAGGCACTTTTGTCGACCAATAATTATGTAGTACTCCATCTGAGGCTATAAATTCTTCTTCACCACTTTGTACATCCCCTGTCTTAAATACCTTAGCATCCAGTTGTCTAAAATGCTCAGCATCTTCTTTTGATAGAAAATCTTCCTCTCTTTTTCCTACTACATCTTCAGGGTCCATTTTAAACAAGCTTGCTGTCTTAGGATTAAGATAAATATATTTGTAATCTTGATCTTTCATATAGATATATGCATCAACATTGTTTAAGACGGTATCTAAAAGATCCTGTTTTCTTTTTAATTCAAACTCCATCTCTTTACGCGCAGTAATGTCTGTTGAAACACCAAACATTCCTATAATTTTATTGTTATCGTCATACAAGGGTTTTTTTACCGTTTGATAGTATTTAATCTCGCCTGTTTTAACCATAACATTTTTCTCTTCGACTTCAAGTACTTTACCTTCTGATAAAACCTTTTCATCATTAATCTTTATATCATCTGAAACCTCAAGTTCAAAAAATTTCGAATCATCAAAGCCAATTATTTCATCTAGAGGATAATCAAAAAGCTCACGCACAAGCTCATTGACATAAGTGTACTTTCCTTTCGTATCTTTTGTAAATACATACGCTCCAATATTATTCAATGTCGTTTGAAGGTTTTTTAGTTCTTGGGACAGACTATTTTGCAACTCTATACTTCCTTATAGAAAATCTATTTAGCATTATTATATCATATGAACTTTTGTCAAGACTTGATAACTAAAGATTTATACACAACAATAAAATAAAATGTTAAAATGAAGGATAGAGTATTTCCAAAACCTATAGGAGTAGTAATGGTTAAAGATGATAATAAATTTATAGAGCTTATTGAAAAGCTATCTAACATTGCCGTTCAAGGGTATGATAAAGAGAGAAATGTAATTTACTGGAATAAGACGAGTGAACTACTTTATGGGTACACTAAAGCAGAAGCTTTAGGTAAGAAACTAGAGGATTTAATAATACCAGAGCCTATGAGAGATGCTGTCACACAAGGTATCTCTAACTGGGATGAAAATGGGGTACCAGCTTCCCAATTAGAGCTACAGCACAAAGATGGCTCAGCTATCACTGTTTACTCTTCACATGTGATGCTTTATGAAGATACAAACGAGCCAGAAATGTTTTGTCTTGATATCGATATTTCTAAGCAAAAAAGACAAGAGAGTGAGTTAGCGTTTGTAAACGAGAGAATGGAGCTTGCACTTTTAGGAAACAGTGATGGTGTTTGGGATTGGAATATACTAACAAATGACATCTACTATGCTCCACGATGGAAAGAGATGTTGGGTTATAGGGATGATGAACTGCCAAATGCATTTCATGTTTGGGAAGAGAAGATGCATAAAGAAGATGTCGCAGGCACTTTAGAGGATGTACAAACACATCTAAGTGGGCAGAGTGAGTTTATGGACAGTACTCTTCGTCTTCAATGCAAAGATGAATCATGGATATGGGTACGTTGTAGAGCAAAAGCGATTTTTGACAAAGATGCTAATCCTGTGCGTATGATAGGAACAAATACCGATATCACGAAAGAGAAAAACATAGAACAGCAGTTAATAAAGCAGGCTCAAATTATAGAACAGGTTCACGATAGTGTTATCTCTACTGATATCCAAGGCAATATATTAACATGGAATAGTGGCTCAGAGAGTATGCTAGGCTACACAGCTCAAGAGGTAGTTGGAAAAAACATGTCTATACTTCACAGAGTTGACGATATAGTAAAGAATCAGGAGTATGCAAAAGAGTTACTCCACAAAGAGTCTTTTAGTGTGGATGCCTATCTAGTTTCAAAAGATAAAAGAGAGATTCCTGTTCTTGTATCACTCTCTTTGCTCAAAGACGAACGAGGTAATCCTATTGGCTTGATAGGAGTTTCTCAAGATATAACAGAGCGTAAGAGAATTGAAGAGGAATTGGCGACACAAAAAGAGATATTAAGTCATCAAGCGCATCATGACTTCTTAACAGGTTTACCAAATCGACTTCTATTTCATGATAGACTGGAGTATGCTATCAAAGAAGCACAACGACATAAAACAAAAGTCGCTTTACTCTTTATAGACTTAGATCATTTTAAAGAGATTAACGATTCATTGGGACATGGCATAGGAGATCAGGTTCTTCAAGAGATAACACTAAGATTACGACATAGCATAAGAGATGAAGACTCTATCGCAAGATTAGGTGGGGATGAGTTTACTGTTATTTTAAAAAATATTGAACATGCCCAAGATGCTTCCTTAGTAGCGGAGAAGTTACTTAAAACACTCTCCGAGACCATTGAGTCTATAGGAAGTGAAAACAGACTCTATATCTCAAGTAGTATAGGGATAAGTATCTACCCTGATGATGGAGCGGACTCTCAAAGTCTTTTAAAATTTGCAGATTCGGCAATGTACAGAGCAAAGGACGAGGGGAGAAACAACTATCAGTATTATAGTTCAGAGATGACGGAACTCGCATTTGAAAGAGTTGTAATGGAGACAGCTTTAAGAGCGGCTATAGAGAAAGAAGAGTTTGTAGTCTACTATCAGCCTCAAGTAAATGCCATAGAGAATAGAGTCGTTGGCATGGAGGCTCTAGTTCGGTGGATGCATCCAACTATGGGTATGATTTCTCCTGCTAAGTTTATACCTCTTGCTGAA
>JAYEJR010000038.1:0-15206 GCA_034660715.1 Campylobacterota bacterium
TAACAGTAGAAACAACATGCTCTTTTGTAGCTGCCATTTCTGGTCCTGCTTGGATAGGCCCTTGTGCTTGTTTTTCTAAGTCCGGGTCTCTGCCATCCCAAAATTGTCTGTCATTAAAAACAGCATTGTAAACAGTAGGAGAGTTTAAGTGGTGAGGGTTTACAGTCCACTTGTGACCAACTGCTGCTTCTATTCCATCATCTCCACCTTCTCCAAGATTATGACAAGAATTACAGCTGATAAAACCACTCTTTGAAAGTCTAGGATCAAAGTATAGTTTTTTACCTAGTTCAACTTTTTCATCAGTAATGTGATTTTTTGGATTATCTATAAGCTTCATTAACTCAGACTTAGATTCTGGTATAGCAGATAGACCTGCATCTGTCGCCTCTTTTTGTAGTGATGCCGCTGTTAAAAGTGTGCTTGTTATTAACGATAAGATGAAAAGTTTTTTCATTAGGTGTCCTTATATTTATTATATGTACAATTATAGCTACACTTCTCTTAAGTCAAAATAATTAATTTTTAGTAAATTCGATAGCACTCTTTATGGCATTTATGTATGAAAGAGTCTTCGCTTTTCCTTGGTAAGCAATGTCAAATGCTGTCCCGTGATCTACAGAAGTTCTTACTATGGGAAGGTTGAGTGATATGTTTACACTCTCATCAAAGTAGAGCGTCTTGAGTGGTCCTAATCCTTGATCGTGATACATCGCTACAAAGTAGTTAAACTTTTCTCTAACATGAGGAGTAAATGCCACATCAGGAACAATAGGACCGACAAACTGCTCAAAACCAAGATGTTTATTTGCACTTTTTATAGCCTTTAAAATCCTCATATCTTCATGTCCTAAAACACCATTGTCACCAGCATGTGGATTTATTCCTAATACGGCTACTTTTTCTTTAGGAATAGATTCGTGGAGGTTAAGCAAAAACTGTTTAAGCATTTTGTATTTTACAGTTTTGGTTACATCTCTGAGGGGAATGTGTTCAGTAACAAGTGCGACAAACATCTCGGGACATCCAAGCATCATGATGGCATCTGCATCAAAATGTTGACGGAGTAGATCAGTATGACCCTTATACTCTAACCCTGCCATCATCCAAGCCTCTTTATGTATAGGCATAGTTACAACACCATCAGCTTTCTTATCTTCACACATTTTTATGCCTGCCATAAAAGAGTCATAGGAATACTTCCCAGAACTTGCATCCACAACCCCAGCTTCAATAGTAAAGTCTCCAGCAACATTTTCTAAGACAAAATCTTCTGGAAGCTCTATATTTAGCAGTTCTGTGGCTTGTGAAAGGAGTGAGGAGTTTATACAGTAGATAGGGTTACAGAGTTTTTTTACCTCTTGGTGAGATTTTAGAGCTATCTCTATACCAACACCGTTAAGGTCGCCAACACTTATAGCTAAGGTAGGTTTTTTACTCATATTACTCATCTCGTGGTAAGTCTTTTCATCTCTTTAACAGCATCTTTTAAACCACTAAAAACACTTCTAGCTATGATACTTTGACCGATATTGAGCTCAACAATCTCTTCTATCTTCATCATCTCATGGACGTTGTGATAGTTTAGACCATGTCCAGCTGCTACTTCGAGACCAAGCTCATTAGCATGTTGGGCAGCACTTTTTATATCTTCAAGAGCTTTTTCCAATCTACTTGAGAGTTCATAACGAGGAAACTCTAACTCTTTTACAGAGTGGTTAGAGTGTGGAAGGTTTGAGTTAAGCATAGCAAATAGATTTGCAAAAAGACCAGTGTGAAGCTCAACCATCTCAGCACCAAGCTCTTTAGACTTATCCATCGCTTCTATAGTTGGGTCTACAAAAAGAGAGACAGGAATGATACTGTCATGAAGTTGCTCTATCGCATAAGAGATCTCATCTTCATAGGTAAATACATCAAGTCCACCCTCAGTAGTTACCTCTTCGCGTTTTTCAGGAACAAGTGTTGCACGATGTGGTTTCATATCACATACTATATCAAGTATTTTTCTGTCGATGGCACACTCTAAGTTAACTGGGAGTTTACTAAACGCCATGATGTTTTTAACATCACTATCTTGTATGTGGCGTCTATCTTCACGAAGATGTATAGTTATCTGGTCAGCCCCATTTTCACAAGCAACATAAAGAGCTTGTAAGATATCAGGGTCATTTACTTGCCTAGCTTCACGTAAAACCGCAACATGGTCTATGTTTACACCTAGTGTCATCTTTCTCACACAGCAACCTTGTTTGTAGCATTATAAAAGTTAGAGTACTCTTCCTCTAATGTCTCAGACTGTACTTCTTTACCGATGTGTATCTCTATAATTACTTTCTCCTCATAGGGAGCATTTTCAAAGATCTTTTCATTGTTTCCTGTTATCGCTACAGGGATGATTGTAAGTTTGTTGGCTTTTGCTATTTTAGCTGCACCACTTTGAAAACTTGTGATACCTTTACCTTTAAAACGCTCACCTTCAGGGAACATATAAAGATTCATATTATCTACTTTTGCAAATGTTTTTTTGATGTTTTTAAAAAAAGTTAGTAGTCCACGTTTATTATCAAGATCTACACTGATACAACCACTATACTCAAAAAACTTACCATAAACGCCAGATTCAAAAAGCTCTTGTTTAGCTATCCAAGCTCCATTTTTAGACTCTTTTGCAAAGATGCTTTCCATAAGCATGATGTCAAGAAGAGAGCGGTGGTTTATAGCATAGAGTATTTTGTTTTGTGAAGGTAGTTCCCCTACAACTTTAACTTCTATATTTAAGAAGTCTAGTACCTCTTTTGAGTAGTTTTGTCTCTGATGAGATAACTCTTCGTAAGCTGGTTTAAGTGTTATGAAAGGGTGAAAGAAAGTTTTTTTGAAAATTCGAACGTACTTTAATCCAAGTTCTATCATGAAGATAAACTTGCCTATATTTTTAAGACCAAAAGTTTTTAGCATACATAACCTTTATATTAGAAGAGATTATTATAGCTAAAAACTTATTAATGGACTGTTTTACTCTTTATCTTTTAAAAGGCGGTTGATTTTCATGATAGCCTGTTCAGCTAAAATCATTGCTACTATAACAGCGATGAATGAAACAGCACCATGTATTGGACCTGTAAAGTGAATATTTACAGGAAAAGCGATCTCTATAGCTTTTAGCATATAAACAAAATACCCCATGTTGATAAAGCTCTTAAAGTAATCAGCTACTTTATGCTCTATTTTAGAGTAATTTAAAATAGTCTATAAGTCTTATAAATAAGACTTATAAATTAAACTATTTTCTATGAAGTGGATGTTGGTAATCTGGCTTTTCACAACCAGTCGCAATGCTAATTGTTGCAAGGGCAATAATTACTGAAATTAAAAGTGCTTTCATTCTTGAGTATCTCCTTACTAGTTTTTATTTTCGGACTTATTTTATCTAGATAGAATAAGTCTGTCAAGGCTAGTTCTTTTTGAGACTCATCTCAGTTTCCATGATTTTAATCTCATCATTTGCATGTATACGAATATCGTTGTCAGCTTTTAATTTTTTAGTGTTTATCTTGTTGTCATACTTCATATGAGTTAAGATATGCTTGATACAGTTTATACGAGCTTTTTTCTTGTTGTCTGAACGGATGATAGTCCATGGAGAGTGTTCAGTATGTGAAGCAAGTAACATAGAGTACTTAGCTATAGTGTACTTGTCCCATAAACCTTGTGACTTCTCATCAACAGGTGAGAGTTTATACTGTTTAAGTGGGTCAGTACGGCGTTTATCAAAACGACGTTTTTGTTCATGTTTAGATACTGAGAAGTAAAACTTGAAAATTTTGATGTCAGAATTTACAAGCATCTTCTCAAACTCAGGAACCTCATGTAAAAACTCTTTGTGTTCTTCTTGTGTACAAAAATCCATAACAGGCTCAACACCACCACGGTTATACCAACTTCTATCAAAAAGAACTATCTCTCCAGCAGATGGCAAGTAGTGTGTATATCTCTGAAAGTACCACTGCGTTTTCTCAGTATCACTTGGCTTATCAAGAGCAACAACTCTCGCACCACGTGGGTTGAGATGCTCTGTGATACGTTTAATCGTTCCACCTTTTCCAGCAGCGTCACGACCTTCAAAGATCATAAGAACTTTCTGACCAGTCTCTTTTACATGGTTTTGCATCTTTAGAAGTTCAATCTGAAGCTTTTTTAGTTCACTCTCGTACTCTAAAACTTCATCTTTAACCCAAACAGCAACTCTTTTTTTTCCATCTTTTTTAGTATGTTTATCAGCTTCGCTTTTGTTTTCATCTTCTGCTCTTCTTCTATCATCATGTACTATGTCTTTTAAAACAGTAGCATCTTGTAACTCAGCATCTAACATTTTTCTTTTTGAACCCATATGAACTCCTAAATTTTGATTAAATTATAAATTAACTATTATTAAAAAGAGTTTGCAAGAAGAGTGTTGAGTTCATTTACATCAGAACTGTTCGCAAAACAACTTTTATCACCACAGATCATAAACTCTTTATCTTCACTCGTTTTAAACTCCACAAAAGGGTACTTTATCTTAGATAACTCATAAGAGTTGTTAGTTAAGTTCTCTAAGTTAGACTTGATGATTCTCTCACCCTTAACATGTCTAAGAGCTTGTGTTAGCATATATGGATAGTATATAGGACGTCTACCTAACTCATAAGAGTTGTATTCCATAGTTTTAAAGGCAAAGTGGGAATACTTCTCATCTTCAAGAAGTGTGGCTAATGTAAGAAGGTTATCTACCATTATGCTTACTGAACTTGTGTAAGTGTTATCAGTAATCTCTGCTTTTGTGATAAAGTCACCAACACTAAAGTTCCATAGACCTTTGTCGTAAAACTCTTCAAGTGCTTTGTTGATAAAACGCTGTGCATAAATGAGGTAAAACTCATCTCCAGTAAACTTATAACCAGATAACAAGGCTTGAGAAAGAAAAGCATAATCTTCTAAAAATGCTTTAACCTTTGGCTCTTTGTGTATAAGAGTCGTATGGTACAGTGTAGAGTCTATATACATCGTCTTAAGGAGTGCATCTAAACTTTTAACAGCTCTTTGCTTATAGCTAGAGTCAACTGCTCCAAGTTTAAATAGAGAGTTTATCATCATACTTGACCATGAAGTTTGTACTTTTTTGTCGATGAAAGGGTACTCTCTAGAAGTTCGTAGACCACTTAGGAGGTTTTTAACACCCTTAAACCATGAAGGGACACTCCCCTCAAATCTAATGATATTTTTGCCTTCAAAGTTTCCATCTTTTGTTACAGACATCTCTTCACACATAGCTTCAGCATTTTCGTATCCAGCTTTGACTAAAAGAGTGAGGACTTCATCGTATGTGTAGGTGAAGTATGTTCCCTCGTGACCTTCGCTATCGGCATCGCTTGCAGAGTAAAAAAGATCATCTTCAGACATAAAGTTATGCCAAAAGTCAGCACACTCTTTTGCTGTTTGAAGGTAAGTCTCATCGTCGTAGTGTAGGTAAGCATCCGTGTAAACGCCACTGAGTAGTGCATTGTCATATAGCATCTTTTCAAAGTGTGGGACAATCCACTGCTCATCAGTTGAGTAACGGCAAAACCCACCATCAACAAGGTCATACATGCCACCTTTTTTCATGGCGTTTAGTGTCTCTACTGCCATAGCCTTCGCACCCTTGTCATCATAAAGTTTATCAACAGTTATGAGTGTGTTAAGTGTTGAAGCATGAGGAAATTTCGGCTTTTGGGAGAAACCACCGTTTTTAGTGTCAAAGTTATTTTTTGCTTGAAGCATAAAGTTCTTTGTAAAGTCCTCTTTTAAAACTGTAGCCTCTTTTGGATGTTCAACATCGTTTATAAAACCCTCGACTTCATCTGCATTTTTAAAGAGTTGCTCATCATTTGCAGCTACTTTAGTCGCTATAAGTGTTGTAAGTTCCTTAAAGCCCATACCTTCTATACTCCCAGAGTTTGACTCTGGTGGGATGTATGTTCCTGCAAAAATGGGTTTATTTTGTGGGGTACAAAAGATTGATGTAGGCCAACCTCCAGGACGACGGTTTAGTAACTGATGCACCTCTTGATAGTACTTATCTATATCTGGACGTTCTTCACGGTCAACCTTGATACAGACGTAGTCACCGTTAAGTATATCTGCACACTCTTGGTTAAGAAATACTCTCTCTTCCATGATATGACACCAATGACATGAAGAGTAACCTATGCTTATAAATATAGCTTTATTCTCTTTTTCGGCTAACTCAAATGCTTCATCACACCAAGGCCACCAATCAACTGGGTTTTCTTTGTGTTGTTGTAGGTAAGGGCTATCTTCTGTTGTTAATCTGTTTGACATAATAATTCTCTTATATTTTTATGAATAGTAGAGTAGGGAAATGTTGCTAATGAAGTGCTGAAATTATTTGAATGTGTTTAATTTTTATGTTTAAAAAAGTGTCCCTTGTCTTGGCTCGATCTCTTGATTTTCACTAAGACATTCAATGCTATCATTTTTCACACTATTAACTAAGTCACCAACAGGGTAGTATTTTATTTTATCACTTTGGATTGGAGTAAAGAGTTTGTTTAGGGCATTTTTATCACTTTTATGGTTGAGCCATGTCTCCCATTGGTATGACTCTAGGATAACTGGCATACGGTCATGAAGTTGTGATATTTTTTCATTTGGCTCAGTAGTAAGTAGTGCACATGTTAGTATAGTTTCTCTGAGTTTGTTGTCATACCAAGACTCATATATACCTGCAAATACGAAATAATCCCCAGTAGCAGAGAGTATAAAATGAGGTTTGCTTTTTTTAGTAAGGGGATCTTTTTTCCATTCAAAGTAGCCATTGAGGGGGATAAGACATCTTCTTCGTCTATAGGCTTCTTTAAAACTCGCTTTTTCAAATACAGTTTCACTTCGTGCATTTATCTGCATACTAGAACGCTTTGTAGCCCAAGAAGGTATCAGACCAAAATGTGCATAAGTATAAACTCTAGTATTTGTATATATGGCTATATTTAATGTCGGAGCAATATTGTACTGTTTATTTAAAACACCAACACTGTCTTTAAAGGCGCCAAATATTTTTGTAATATCGTGTTTAAAAGATTCATCATTAAAGATGCACAATCGTCCAGGCATTCATGCCCCTTGTATTAAAATTATTAGATTAGGAAAACAGTAAAACGCCACCTAAGAGAAGAATAAAAGTTAAGCTTATAAACTCTAAGTACTTCTTCAACCTATCACTTGACTTGAGGAGTTTAGTTCGTACCATAGTACTTAAAAGTGCTGAGAAAAAGATAACACTACTCATCCCAAGACTCATAACTAAAGCAGATATAAATCCTGCATAGTAAAGACCTGTAGATATAGCGAATATAAAAAGAGTAGTTGTCCCGGGACAAGGAATGATACCAGCAGAGATGATGAGTGCAATATCTGTAGAGTCTTTGTCAACCTTACATGAAGAACACCCACAAGTTGATAGATGAGGAGATGATGAACTAAATGAATACTGAGATGTTTTACGCTCTTGTGCAACTCTCTTATAGAGCTTATACTTTGAAAAGATGAGGTAAATTGCTATAGAGATTATGATGAGTGCTGATATCTTTGTCGTATAAAAAACAGTATCATCTAAAAACTGCGCTAAAAGAGTATTCAGCACAAAGTAGATAACAACAGTCAAGATAAACGCTGAAAAAGTATGAACAACACCAATAGCTAGAGAGATAAAAAATGCTTTTGTGTAAGATCTGTCATTGGATAGGAAGTAACTAGCCACAAGTGCCTTTCCATGTCCTGGTCCAAGAGCGTGAATCACCCCATAGAGATATGCAAAAAAGAGTAAGAAGAGATAGGTCATTGGATTCTTTTCATCTTTTATAGACTCAAAGAGTGACTTTATTTTATTCATACTTTTTTTAAGGAAGTTCTCTTGTAAACTCTCCTCTTTTTCTAAAGGAGTTGGTTTTATCTCTTCTATGACTTTTTTTTCTGTTTTTTTAACCACTGGAGTTTGTGGTGTTTCTACTTTTAGAGACTTATCTTCAAAGAGTATAGATGCTGTAAAGAGGTATAGGTTTGTTGTGTATGAGAACTCACTTGTAGTTATCTTTAACTTCTCCATTATAAAGGCGAAGTATGATTCATCATCTTTAAACGCCACTGAGAGGATAGCATTATGAGAGAGCTTTTTGTGTAGTTTTGAAGAGTAAGAGAAGATTAAAAAACCATCAACTAGTTTAAGGGAGAAGTCTTTATACTTTGGATGTAGACTCATAGCCTCCATAGCACTATCATCAGAATACTGTATAGATGTAAGCATCTCTTTTGGTTGAAGATAATCAAGCATGGCTTGAAGGATAAAGTCAAGTTCCTCTTCGTCTAGTTCATAGTTCCTATTTTTGTCAAACTGATTTATCATTTCACTCGTATATAAATCAGAAAAATGCCATATAAATTCGATGTTTTGTAGCTCTTTTTTGATTACAGTGACTTTTACTTCTGCTTCTACAGATGGAATCATAAGTTGACATGTAGCACAGCCAAAGCTGAAGTTAAAAAGTATAGAACTTAACAGAGCTACTCTGATTAGGAGTTTTACTATACTCACCTGTAAACCCTAATGCTTTTTACGATAAATGCAAATAGTGCAAAAAGAGAACTAACCAATATGATAGAGGGACCAGAACTTAAGTCATAGTTATAAGATATAAGCAAGCCCATCATAGAAAACAACATAGAGAGGATAGCAGCACTTATCATCATAGAAATGAGGCTTTTTGAGAAAAAACTTGCGATATAAATGGGAATAGTTAAAAGTGCTATAACAAGTATAAGTCCAACTACTTTTATAGATACAACAATAGTTAGACTTGATAAAACTAAGATGAGTGTATAGAATAGTTTTGTTTTAACACCCCTAATAGCAGCATACTCAGTGTCATAAGATACTGCTAAAATCTCTCTATAAAAGATGAATACTATGGTTATGATAAAAGCTAAAAGAAGTGCCATATATATAATATCATCACTTGAAACAGCTAGTAGTGAACCAAATAGATAACTCATCAAGTCAGATTGGTACCCTGGTGTTAAGTCAACTAGGATGATACCTATAGACATACCTACAGCCCATGTAAGACCGATGAGAATATCTAAGTTTTCTCGTCTTTTATAACTTGCTATAGCTATAAGGATAGTGACAAAAACACAAAACAGAGATGTTGAGAGAAGCATAGGTAGTCCGAAAAATATAGCGATGCCTATTCCTCCATATGCACTATGAGCGATTCCCCCTGATAAAAAGACCATCTTGTTTACTACTACTAAGCTACCGATGATACCAGTGATGATACTTACAAGAACAGCGGCTAAGATAGCGTTTTGTATAAAGGTGTATGAGAGTGTCTCTAACATCTACAGCTCCCTAGCATCTCTAGTAGTTCAACTTCACATAGGTGTGTATCGTTCTCATTAAGATTTTTATTTATGTGACTTAAGTCATGGTCAAAGAGTTGTTTGTTTATGTAAAAAGCTTTTGTTGCATGTTTCATTATGACAGAGAGGTCATGGCTGATGACAACTATGGTGATTTCCTGATGTAGTTCTTCTAGGGCTTCATAAATCTGTTTAGCACCCTTAGCATCTATACTCGATGTAGGCTCATCAAGTAAGAGTATTTTGGGGTTTGAGAAAAGTGCTCTAGCGATAAAGACTCTCTGTCTTTGTCCACCTGAGAGTTCGGAGATGGACTTGTGAGCGAAGTCATCCATGTTGACTTTTTTCAACGCTTCATATGCTTGTTCTTTTTCATCTTTTTTATATCCAAAGACTCTTTTTTTAAAACTATTTTGCCCCATTAGAACAACCTCTAATACACTGATAGGAAAACTAGTATTTATATTTGTATTTTGTGGAACATAGCCTATATGCTGTGTTTGGTTGATGTAGTTCTCACCAAGTATGGAGATGTCACCTTTTTGTAGAGGATTTATACCTAGTATCAGTTTCAAAAGAGTTGACTTTCCACCACCATTTGGTCCAATGATAGCAACAAAATCTCTCTCCTGTATAGTAAAGTTGATATTCTCTAGCACTTGTTGCTTCTCATATGAGAAGCTGAGGTTAGAGACTTCTATTATATTTTTAGCTGTTGTTTGCAATGGCACCTGCTATTTTTATTAAGTTGTTTGACCACTCTTTTGCTAGTGGTGTTTCTTTTAAAACTTTTATATTTAACTCATTAGCGATAGCCTTAGCACTTTTGTCTGAGAACTCCACTTGTGTAAATATAGCTTTAACTTTCTCTTGTTTAGCTTTTTTGATTATCTTTTCTAGCATTTTTGGTTTTGGTTCTTTGCCTTCAACTTCTATGGTGAGTTGAGTAAGCCCATAATCTCTAGCAAAGTATCCCCAAGATGGGTGAAAAACCATGATTTTACTATTGTTTGGAAGTGATGAGAGAATCTTTCTAATTTTTTTATCAGTAAGTTCTATCTCTTCTATGAAGTTCTCATAGTTTTTTCTATAGTAAGCTTCATTATCTTTATCAAGTTTTACTAAAGTGTTGTAAATGTTCTTTGCCATTATTGTAACATTTGCTGGTGATGTCCATGTATGAGGATCAAACTTTGACTCTGCTTTGGGGCTTGTAGTTGTTGGTTTTATATCTTTATGTGTTACATCTTTTAAAAAATGCTCTTTATCTTTAAACTCAGATGGAAAGTGTTGTGTAAAGAAAAGGTACTGGGCATCTTTTTTGATATCAAGATTGAAAACTGTTTTCTCTTTTTGTGCATCAAAGTTTAGTAAGTAGTATCCATTATTACTAGTAAGCGTATCTCTATCTTTTACAGATAGTGCTGTGTTCGTATCAAAGAGTTTTTTTGCTTGTGTTTTATACTTATCTATGGGGTTTTTACTTTTATCAGTAACCTCAATTATCAAGAACTTCATTGCTGGGTCTGCATACTGACCAGCTACTTTAGAAAAGCTCCATTGGTACTTTCCTTTTTGTAGCTCAAAGAGACCAGTCCACTCATAAGGAGTAGAACTCTTATGATGTGAATGAGTATGAGCCACCATATTCATAAGCTCTAATCCTTCTGTCATATCAAAAAACTGCATGTTTTGGTTCTGCTGTGCAAACTTATCAAGCCAAGCATTTTCAAACTCTAGGTTTATTGGAAAATAGACATCTGCTTTAGAGAGTGCTCTCATCTGTGATGGTTTTGGCTCATAAGAGTGAGGATTACTTCCAGGTTTAACCATAGCTGTAACATTTACCTTATCTCCACCAATCTTTTGAACAAATGTTTGCTGTGGTAAAATACTCACAATAACATTTACATTAGCATATGAGAAGCTACTTATACCTATTAATCCCGCTAGAACTGCTTTTTTTAACATCATTTACCTTTTTTGCGACTAAGTTGCATATATAATCGAATTTTACTATAAAAGTATTAATTACGACTTAGTTGCACTCAGTAATGAAAAAATAAAACAAGTTTAAAATCCGGGGACAGTATGAGAGTCTAACGGTCGAATAGAACCATAAAATGCCACTAGGTAATTTATTGTGTTCCTATGTTTTGTTGTATCTTTACTGCTGTGAAGGTTTGTCATTTGCGATACATTCTCGTTACCATGGTCTCCATGGTAATGCATATATATTTTTATTGCTTTTTTACTTCTTTTTTGCTAGTATTACTTTGTCTGCATTCCCACGCAGAGCGATGGGAATGAGTGAACGCTTCTAATAGTTAATGCAGAGAGGTTAGCCCACTCAACACCTTTCTCACCAATAAGACGACGAGAGATAGAGTGATATGCTTTGACACTACCTTCACTTTTAGTTAAAAAGAAGGCTGCAATAATAAGTGACATTTATACCCTTTGTTAAATAATGCTAAATTGTATCAAAAAATTTATACATTAACCTTATTTTAGTAAACTGTGAGTATCTAATTTTAAAGGTTCTTAAATGATACAAAATTCTCTAAAGATAGCACTTGTAATGCTGTTTACACTTACATTTACTGCATGTAACGGTTCTGGTAGTGCTACACCAAGTTCAACAACACAACTTCAGTCTATTGTTAAAAGTGGTGAGCTAGTTTTAGGTACTTCAGGAAATATGGTTCCAATGACACATGCTATAAACGATGGTAAAGATGCTATAGGGTTTGATATAGACCTTGCAAGAACAATGGCTCAGTCAATGGATGCTAAGCTTGTTATAAAAGTTATGCCATTTGATGAGTTACTAAGTGCCTTAGAAAATGGTGATGTAGATATGGTTATATCAAACATGACTATCAACCCTAAGAGAAATACTCAAGTGGCGTTTGTAGGTCCATACATGACTTCAGGAAAATGTCTAGTTACTAAAATGCCAGATTTAGCTGCTGCAGATAAAGAGCAACTAAACAAGGCTAGTAATAAACTAGCAGTACTTAAAGGTTCAACAAGTGAGGAGTATGTAAAACTTGCTATGCCAAATGTAGTTGCCCTAAGTGTTGACTCTCAAGAAGAGGCTATCCAGATGGTAAGAGATACAAAAGTATCTGCTCTTTTAACTGACTATCCAGTTTGTAAAGCGACTATACTTAACAACCCTGATGATGAGTTCGTTTCTGTTTTTTCAAAACTTACTTATGAACCTATAGGAATAGCAATCAATCCAAACAATACTCACTTAATTAACTGGACTGAGAACTTCTTAGAACGTGCAGAGAATGTTGGTCTATTTAATGTTCTTGCTGCTAAGTGGTTAGGTAACTAATAAGGACAGACTTACTTTGCATATGCTACTATCCTAGTAATTTATTATAAGGATAGTGGTTCCCCATGTCTCAAACCTTCACAAAAAAAATATACATTGCCGGTCCAGATGTTTTTGAAAAAGATTCTATACTCATAGGTGAACGACTAGTAGAACTATGTCATAAGTATGGATACGAAGGTTTATACCCACTTGATAATGTTGTAAACTTCAAACAAGAAAAACATAAAATTGCATTAGATATATACAGTGCTAATGTAGCCATGATAGATGAAGCAGACTATGTAATAGCTAACTTAAATAGCTTTCGTGGAAAAGAGGCAGACTCTGGAACTGTATGGGAGTGTGGTTATGCTTTTGCTAAAGGTAAGAAGGTATATGCTTATATGGAACGTGAAGGTTCTTACTTAGATCAGTTTGAGTCTAAAAAAGAAGAGGGCGGAATGTTTTTCGATGTTGATGGAAAGTTTATAGAAGACTTTAATCATCCTATAAACCTCATGTTAGCTTGTTCATGTACTAAGATAGTCCATGGAACATTTGAAGAGACTTTAAAAGAACTCTTTACAGAGCAGAGCGTTTAACCAAAGAGAGAACAAGAGGGATGTTTATCCCATCGTTGTTGATACCCTCATCTCTACATGACTCACACTTATTACCCATAGGGCATACTTGGTTTTCTAAAAGTTCTTCCATAGTTGTAAAACCATTCTCTTTTATACATGCAGCGATATCTCCAGCGCTCAAAGAGTTACAAGCACATACTTCTGTGTTCTTATCAATCATTAAAAAAATCCTTAATATATATTCGTTGACATTATATTCTATGCTAACTTATACGAAAGAATAGTTCTACACAAAGAGTACATACAAATATGTTATACTCTACTTCTAAAAAATTATGAGGTTTTTTGAATGAAGTATTTTAGTAAGATATTAATAGCAGTGTTCCTTATGGTAAGTGCTATAAATGCAGGTGACTTTTTGATGCCAGATGAGGCGTTCAAGCCTTATGCAAAAGTAAATGATAAGATGCAAGTTGAGGTTGGAGTAGAGATAGCTAAAGATATCTATCTTTATGCAGATAAATTCACTGTAAAGTTAAAAGACTCTAGTGTACTTAGTATTAAAAACATAGATAAACCACAGAGTGTACTTCATCATGAAGAGCAGGTCTATTTGACATCTCCTAAGTTGGTACTAACACTGGATAATCCCAAAAGTCTTAAAGAAAATGTAACTATTACTGTTGTTCTGGCTTATCAAGGTTGTTCAGAGATGGGTCTATGTTATAACCCGTATACTCTAGAGTATCCCCTAACGATAGATGCTTCAAAGATAGCTGCAAAACCAAGTGTTGAACAAGCCCAAGAGAAGATAGTAGAGAGTGTTAAAAAAGAGGTAGAACTCTCAGAAACTGATGCTATCGCTGATACTATTAAGTCTGGAAGTTTAGTTGTTGTACTTTTAACATTTTTAGGGTTTGGACTTCTTTTAGCCATGACTCCTTGTGTGTTCCCAATGATACCTATAATCTCTGGTGTTATTGTGTCTCAAGGTGAGGGACTTACTACTAGAAAAGCATTTATGCTCTCTGTTGTTTATGTACTTTCTATGGCTGTTGCATATACCATAGCTGGTGTTTTAGCTGGTCTTTTTGGAGCAAACCTTCAAGCTGCACTTCAGATGCCATGGGTTATCTACTCTTTCTCTTTTGTATTTGTAGCATTGGCGTTTAGTATGTTTGGTTTTTATGAGCTAAAACTTCCTGATGCTTTAGTTACAAAAGTAAGCTCGGGCAATAACCGTGGAGGTTATGCTGGTGTAGCTATTATGGGATTCTTATCAGCTCTTATAGTTGGACCTTGTGTTGCGGCTCCTCTTGCTGGTGCTCTTGTTTATATCGGTCAGACAGGTGACGCTCTTCTTGGTGGAATGGCACTCTTTTCTATGAGTATAGGTATGGGACTTCCTCTTATCGTTGTGGGTGTGAGTGCTGGTAAGTTTATGCCTAAACCGGGTGCGTGGATGACTATGGTAAGTGCTATTTTTGGTGTTATGATGCTTGGCGTTGCTATATGGATGCTAGAAAAAATTGTTGACCCATCTATAACTACACTACTTTATGGACTACTTGGGATAGGTTTTGCTATCTATCTTGGTGTTTTTGAAAAAGAGTCGCATGTATTTAAAAAGAGTGTTTCTGTTATCACATTTATCTACTCTACATCGCTTGTTTTAGGTTTCTTAGCAGGAAGTGCTAGTATGACACAACCTTTAGGATTTTTAAAAGGTTCAGCTTCTAGTGGTGTAGCACTTAGCCAAAAATCAGAGCTTGATTTTGTAGTTGTGAACTCCATAGCGGAACTTGATGCTCTTTTAGAGAAAAACAAGGGCA
>JAYEJR010000039.1:0-15023 GCA_034660715.1 Campylobacterota bacterium
TCATTGGGTTGTAGTGACCAATAAGTTCAATCCAACCACCATCTCTACGTTTACGGCTATCTGTTACCGCTAAACGATAAAATGGTCTCTTTTTTCTTCCCATACGAGTAAGTCTAATTACTGTCATGTTCTTTCCTTTTAGGTTTTAATAATTTGCGGGGTATTTTTGCAGAATAAATATAGTTTGTTATAAAACAAGTAGTTTATTGTGCCTCTTACCGCCATTTGGCGTATTACGTCTTTTTACAAACGCCTTCTAATCACAGAGGGATTATTTCAGAAGTTATTACGATGGCGGAATTATATCGAAGTTTATCTTAAATGTAAAGTTTTGTTCTCTTTACTTACTTTCTGTAGCAGCAGCTGCTTGTTGTGCTGCAACTTCTTTACGTACTTCATCCATATCAAGTGCTTGAACCTGTTTGATAATGTCTTTTAGACCCTCTTCGGGCAGTGCTCCTGCTTGTTGAAAGATACCTATTTTATCTCTCATAATGATTGTAGTTGGAATAGAACGAACTTGAAAGTAACCTGCTAGCTCTTGTTGCTCTTCAGTGTTTACTTTTCCAAATACAATATCAGGATACTGATCTGATACTTTTTCATATACTGGACCGTATGATTTACATGGTCCACACCACTCTGCCCAACAATCTATAATTACGATGTCGTTCTCTTCTATAGTCTGGTTAAAGTTCTCTTGTGTTAAGTTCAGTGTTGCCATTTTTTATCCTTTTGTATTTATATTTAATTGTACTAACGAGGTATTCCAGGCATGCCACCAGGACCACCCATTTGACCCATCATTGATTGAAGCTGTTTCATCCCATTTTTACCTGAGAACTTCTTCGCCATTTTTCCCGCGTTTTTAAACTGTTTAATCATACGGTTGATCTCTACAACCGTAAGTCCACAACCTTTAGCAATTCTAGCTTTTCTAGAGTTGTTTAGAAGATCTGGATCTTCACGCTCTTTTTGAGTCATAGATGAAACCATCGCTTTGATATTTTTAAGTTCTCCAGAGTTTTCAAAGTCAAAGTCTTTAACTGCTTTACTCATACCACTCATACCGGGAATCATTCCCATTATAGAGCTCATACTACCCATTTTCTTCATAGACTCCATCTGTTCTAAAAAATCATTGAAGTTAAACTTACCTTTTTGGATCTTTTTAGTTAAACGCTTCGCATCTTTCTCATCAATTACATTAGCAGTTTTTTCAGCTAGTCCTTCAACATCACCAAATCCCATAAGACGATTAACGATACGCTCAGGGATGAAAACTTCAAGGTCTTCCATCTTCTCACCACTACCGATAAAACGCAGAGGAACTTCTACTTGAGATGATAAACCAAGAGCTACACCACCCTTTGAGTCACCGTCGTATTTTGAGAGGATAACGCCATCGATACCGATTTTTTCTTTAAAAGTAGTCGCAGTACGTATAGCATCCTGACCAGTTAAAGAGTCAGCAACATAAAAAATCTCATCTGGAGATGCAACTTTCTTCACATCTTCAAGTTCATTCATAAGTTCATCATCTATAGCTAAACGCCCTGCTGTATCTATAAGTACAACGTCAAATATCTTAGAGTTTGCATACTCCATAGCTGACTTTACAACTTCTACAGGGTTTTTAGTAGCTTCATCTTCATAAAGTTCTACTTCTATCTGAGTAGTAATTTGGCGAAGTTGCTCAACTGCCGCTAAACGCTGTAAATCGGCTGCCACGATAAGAACTTTTTTCTGTTTGTTTTTTAAGTATGTAGCTAGTTTACCAGTAGTAGTAGTCTTACCAGAACCTTGAAGTCCTGTCATCAGTATGGTTGTTGGAGGATTTGGTGCGAAAACAAAACCTTTGTTTCCACCTACGTCTAAAAGTGCGTAAAGAGTCTCTCTAAGTGCTTCAAGAAATTGATCTTTACCGATCCCTTTCTCTTTTGTTAGAGTTTGGACTTTAGCGATAAGTTCTTTAACTACTTTATGATTTACATCAGCTTTTAAAAGGTTTTTCTTGAGTTCGTTAAGTGCTTTACTAAGTGCCTTATCATCATCATGAAAACGAATCTTCTTTATGGCATTTGTAAACGAGTCTGTTAAAGTATCAAACATATAATTCCCTCTAATTTTAGGTATAAAAAGTTGCGCATTATATCTTAGTATTGCTTGAAAGATTCTTTAAAGTTAAGTCGGTGAAAGGAAGATAAATATTAGAAACTATATATCCAAAGTAAATCTGGATATATAATGAAGGTACTATTGAAAGTGTATAAACTCTTTAGGTTCAGCAGATATAAACTCCATTCCAAGTAGTCTTACTTTGTGAGCATGAAGCATAACTCTTTTTGCTTTACGTCCACCATACTGAACATCACCAACAATTGGATGATCTATATAACGCAAGTGAACACGAATCTGGTGAGTACGTCCATTGTGGATAATACACTTAATTTTTGTTTTATTTGCACTTACAAGGTCTGGAAAAAACTCACTACGAGCTGGTTTTCCTTTTGGAGATACATTTGAGAATGCTTTATTGTTTTTCTTTTGAGTAGTAATACCTTTATCAACTTCGATAGGCTCACTCATGATACCCTCTGTCCAAGCGATATACTCTTTGTAAACTCTATCTTGTTTGAACTCTTTTATCGCACGTTCACGAAACTCTTCATTTTTAACAAGCATCAAAACGCCACTTGTTTCACGATCAAGTCTATGAAGTAAAACAGCAGGTTTAAACTGGCGTTCAAGCTCATCTGAGTTTACATAAGGTGGCTTATCTACAACCAAGATATCATCATTTTCAAAGATTATTTTTGCTTTTTCTAGCTTCATAACTCTAAATTTTGTATCTGAATTTATCTCTCCACGAGCAATTATTACTTTCTTATTTCCAACATAAACAAGTCCACGATCTATCATCGACTTTGCGTTTGAGTTTGAAATTCCTTCTTGCATCGCAACAAGTTTATATGCTTTTTCTGTAGCCATTATACTGACTCCTTAATTTTATTTATAATAGGTTCTAAATCTATTTTCTCTTCTACCATTGAAGGCGGAAGTTCCTTTGTCTCTCTTAAGGCTTTATGTATATAGTCACTCTCAACATATTGAACATGATGCACATACTTAAAAAGCTCTTTTTGATGAAAGAAGTGCTTTCCTGTAATGATCTTACAACCAAAGTAAGCAGGCTCTAGTGGATTGTGTCCACCCACATCACTTTTAAACGCACCACCGAGTATAGCTATGTCACTTATGGCATATATGTTGTTTAATTCACCCATCATGTCGACAAGAACTATGTCCGTCTCAAAACTTTTCTCTTGTGAAAAACGAGAAAGAGTTAAAGAGTTCTTCTGTGCATAATCTTTTAATAACTCATAAACACCATCAAATCTCTCTGGATGACGAGGCACTACAACAAGTTTAGCCTCTGAACTTATCCTATACTCTACAAAAGCCTTTACAATACTCTCTTCTTCACCTTCATGAGTGCTTCCCGCAACTATCAGTTCACAATCAGGCTTAGTATGCTCTTTTGTCTTTTTTATCTCACCAGCAAGCTTTATATTACCAATCACTTCTATATTTCTAGCACCTAGTGCTAAAAACCTGTTCTTATCTACTTCACTCTGTACGTAAATCGTCTCAACGTATGAGAGTAGCTTCTTATAGAACCATGCAAACTGAAGATACTTTTTAACACTTTTATCAGATATTCTGGCGTTTAACAAAACTATCTTTGTCCCACGATTAAATGCCACTGCAAAAAGTAGGTACCAAAACTCAGCTTCTAGTACTACTAGTAACTTTTGCTTTTTAATCCAAAATGGTAAGAACATTTCATAAGGTAAGTACCTGACTTGGGCATTATACTTTTTCGCCTGAGTTTGACCTGTTTGAGTTATAGTTGTAATAACTACATCACTATTACCTAACTCTTTTAAAATAGGTTTTAAGGCGTTTGCTTCACCAAGTGAACATACATGAAACCATATAGAATTTTGAGTTGTAAAACGAGGATTTTTAAAAAGAAAAAAACGTGCGGGAATTGACTCTCTATACTTTTCCTTAAACGCTAAATATAGAAGAAGTGGAAGAGCTAAAAAAAATAGCCCTACACTTACTGCAAAATAGAGTAAGGTAAAGGGTTTCAAACCTACTCTTCGTTAGGCTTCGTGTAAAGGATTCTACCACAGTGAGGACATGTTGTGATATCTTCAGCTTTGATAACATCAGCATAAACTTTATCGCCAATGATCATATGACAACCCATACAAGCTTGTTCTTCAACTGGTACAACAGTTGTGTTTTTAGCCCAATGACGAATCTTCTGGTAAAAAGCTAAACCTTTTTGGTTTACCTCACCAAGAAGTTTTTCTTTTTTAACGAAAACTGCTTGTCTCTCTTTATTGATAGTTTCAAGTTTAGTATCAACATCAGCTTTAACAGTCTCTAAAGATGCAGTTAACTCAACAAGAGAAGTTTTTGCAACTTCTATTTGCTCATTTTTAACTTCGATGATTTTTTCTAATCTTTCTATCTCTTCATTTGCAAAAGTAACTTGTTCTTTTGCTATCTCTTCTTCAAGCTGAAGTGATTTCATCTCACGTTCAGTTTTTACATCACCACTTTTTTTTGAATTTTCTTCAAGTTTTTGTGAAAGTTCTGCAAGGTGAAGTTCATTTTTGCTTTTTTTAAGTTCTTCATCTTTGATTTCACTACTTAAATTCTCAATATCAGACTCAATACTTTTAGTTTTTGCTAAAGCAGCTTCATAATTGTAATTTGCTTCTTCGATTTGAGGTTCAAATGCATCGATATCTTTATCTACGATTGATAAGTCGATAAGCTGTTGAAGATGGTTGTTCATTGGTGTCCTTTAGGGGTGTTTACTTGGTCCACTTTTCTTAAAAATATACTTAAATATATGTAAATGGATTTTCTGATGACGCAATTATAACTTTTAAACCTAAATTTTTCAAATGCTTTTCTAAGATTTGTCCAAAAAAGTGTTCACTTTCATAGTGTCCGATGTCAATCAATGACAAGTTTATGCTTTTTGCTTCCATTGCATCATGATACTTTACATCACCAGTCAAGAAACAGTCTGCATCTAAATCTCTCATCAGCGAACATCCTGAACCAGTTGTTAGAGCGACCTTTGAGACATGAGAACTACACTTTACAGTACGAATAACTTCTAGTCCAAAAGCCGTAGAAACTCTTCTTGCAAAAGTGTCAAAATCTTCACTTATGTCTAAATAAGCTACAAAACCATCTTTTTTTGAAATTTCACAACCAAGTACCTCTTTTGCAACATATTCATTTAGGTGAGTTTGATCAAAATTTGTATGCATAGCGATATTACTAATATTTTTTCGTATCATTTTTTGAATTAAATTTGCTGGGTACTTACTAAATTCCAACTGTTTTAATCCACCAAATATAATAGGATGATGAGTGATTAAAAGAGTGTTGTTTTCCAGTGAATCTATAAGCTTTTCATCTACATCTATACTTAGCGCAATCTGTGAAATCTCTTCATCAAAATCACCAATAAGAAGACCAGAGTTATCCCACTTCTCTTGAAGTTCAAAAGGTGATAGTTCGTTTAAAAAGTCATATATCTCAAGGATTTTCATTTTATTTTCCACTATTTAAGTTTTCAAGTGCTTCTTTTGCTTTTTCTAGTTCAGGATCTATCTCGAGTGCTACATTTAAATGTGTTCTAGCTGATGCAAACTCTGACTCTTTTATATAAACCAATGCCATCTCTAAATGAGTAAAAGGGTTTTCGTTATCTACACTCAGTGCTTCTTTAAAAGCCTCTAAAGCCTCTTCATTTCTCTCCTGAAGAGCAAAGACGTATCCCATTTTAAAAAGTGTTTCATCATTCCCTGGTTCTTTTATGTTTGCTTCACTATAGATTGCTAAGGCTTTTTGAAGGTCACCTTTTTGTACCTCTTCGTCAGCTTTTTCGATGAGTGAATCAGAATCAAAAGTTGAAAATGCTTCTACTGATCTTGGTGTTTGTGCGTCAAACTCTTCGTTTTCACTGTTTTCTTTAGGGTCTTGTAGTGTTTGAATATGTTCATAAATTTTAAATGCGAAAAAAGCTGATGCCCCAAGCATAAGTATTTGAAAAAGTGTCATAATTGTGTTTCCTTAGTCTGTTAATAAATTTTTATTCATAAGTGCTATAAGTTGTAATGGATCTACTTGAACTCCATTTATTCTAGCTGAAAAATGCAAATGAGGACCAGTTACTCTTCCACTCTGTCCTGAAAGACCTAGTAACTCGCCTTTTTTTACTATCTGATTTTTCTTAACATCAAACGAGCTCATGTGAAAGTAACAAGTGTATATACCCTCTCCATGATCAAGAAGTACTGTTCCACCTGAGTAGAACCTATTTTGTACTAAAACAACCTTAGCATCATTAGCAGCGATAACAGGCGTACCTACTTTAGCACGATAGTCAGTTCCACTATGATACCCCTTAAGTGAACCATTATAGACTCTAGCTTTTCCAAAAGAACTTGTTATCTTAGAACTCATCGGTTCTATAAATTTTGAAGAGATGTAACTTTGTGGTGTAACAGTGTTATAAATTTTCATAGCAGCAGAGTACTCTTTAGAGATTCTTTTCTTAACCTCTTTACTCTTTGGATTAACTTTAGAACTACTTACTGTTATCTCCTCTTTTTCATACTCTCCATCTACTACTTTTAAAAGCAGAGTCTCACTTTTAATCTTTTTATTTTGAATATAACTGATTAGCAGAGTTTTATTTTCTGGTTTTTCATAATAACTAAATGGAATAAGTGCGTATTTAGAAGCCTTATCTTTTGGTTTAGAAAATATTTGGAAGGTTTTCTTAGCAACTTTTACACTTTTATAAACTATATCATTTTGTGGTAAAAACTCTAAAAACACGGTCTTTCCATTAGCCACTTTATAGTCTGAAACCTCAACCTTTGTGATGTCAAACGCCATTAATGAAGCAAAAAGAGAGAGAAGTAGAACTATCTGTTTCACTAGTAGTCCTTCATCGCTCTAGCGATATCTCTTTTTTGATCTTTATCTTTGAGATCTTGGCGTTTATCATGAAGTTGTTTACCCTTTGCTATACCTATCTGAATCTTTGCAAGGTTTCTGTCATTAAAGTAGAGCTGGATAGGCACTATAGTATAACCATCACGATTAACAGCTTTTAGCATCTTTTCTATCTGTTTTTTATGAAGGAGGAGTTTTCTAGCACCTCTCTCTTCATGCCCATAAAAGTGATTTGTCGTCTCTAAACGCCCGATGTGCGCATTAAAGAGTGTTGGTTCATCTTTTACAAACTTTATAAAACTATCTTTTAAGTTCACTCTATGAGCTCTTATACCCTTTACTTCACTTCCCGTTAAAACTAAACCAGCTTCAAACTTCTCTTCTATGAAGTAGTCGTGATATGCCTTTTTATTTTTTGCTATTGTTTCACCCATAATTATTCTTCTTTCTCTTTTACTTTAAAAAAACTACTACCGCTTCCACTAAAGAAGTATCCGCTTTTAAAATGATTTTTTAGTTCTTTGTACTCTTGAAGGGCTGGTTTAAAAAGGTCATTTGCTTCATCTGCACTCATCTTCTCTAATATATCAAGACTATATGTCTCTTTTAACTCTTGAGTCTTAAAGCCATCTATAGGAGCAAAAAAGTCCTCTCTATAGACACTGTAAACTCTCGGTGTACTTATCTCTATCTTTGGTGTATAAGTCTCTATGTTTAAGAGCTCTTCTTTGAACTCTTCTACTACTTCACCTATGCCACTTACATTTGCACTGTCGTATCCATATATGAAAAAAGGAACATCAGCTCCAACTTTTAGACCGATAGTTGCCAGTTCATTGAGACTAAAACCCAAATCAAGAACACTGTTACACATCTTAAGATAAGTTGCCGCATCACTACTTCCACCACCTAGTCCAGCAAATGCCGGTATGTTCTTAGTCACTTTTATAGCATAGGTCTGCATCAGCTCTTCAAGTTTTTGAGACTGAGTTGCTTCTTTTAAAGCGAAATATGCTTTATAGATAGTGTTTTGTTCAGTAGTACATGAGAAGTTACCAATGATTTTAAATTCACCAGCTCTAGCATCTGTCTCTTCTTTGTTTACAAACTCTAACTCATCAAACAAACTATCTACTTTCATAAAACGCGAAACTATCTCATGATAGTTCCCACGAGTACCTGTGATCTTTAAAAATATATTTACTTTTGCATAAGCTTTATATTTTTTCATCTTTGCTATTTACCCAGAAGTTTACTTAGTGAATCTAACACATCTTCATCTACGCTAGCTGCTGCAGCGATATTTGTCTCTTTTACCTCTTGGATAAGCTCATCTCTTATAATAGAAATATCTTTAGGAGCGTCTATACCTAGTTTCACAACTCCATTTTCTATAGAGACAACTTTTACCACTATGTCATCACCTATTACTATAGATTCGTCTAGTTTTCTTGCTAATACTAACATTTAATTCTCCCTAGTTCATATTTTACTGCTTTGTCTTTAATGGTAATTATAGAGATACTCTCACCATTGTCCAACCAGTAACTGCCCTCTTCTTGCACTTTAAAATCACTCAAAGCAAGAACTCTTCCATAAGTGACATTTTCATAGTCACCTAGGTAATAGTTTTGAGGAATGTTGAGAGACTTCTTTATATCTAAAGCCTTTTCATCTTCATAAAAGAACATTCCCTCATTGAGTCTCTCTAACATACTCAAACTTCCATACTCTAAGCCAAGTCTATTTGCTATCAGTAAACCAAGAGAGCGAATATAAGTTCCCTCACTCACTTTTGCTTCAAATGTCACAAAAGGATGACAGTAGTTGATGAGCTTTGTCTCATAGATAGTAGAGTTAATCTTGTTGAGAGTAAACGCCACACCAGCACGTGCTAAATCATAAGCACGTTGTCCATTTATACGTTTAGCACTAAAGATAGGTGGCTCATACTCTAACTCACCCTCAAGAGATTTAACAACCTTTAAAACCTCTTCTTCGCTAAACTCTTTAAGCACTTCAACTTCTTCTATCATTTCACTATCTAGGGAGTCACTCTTTGCACCCAGCCATAGAGTTGCTCTATAAACCTTTGGCGTTTTGTTTAAAAAACGAAAGAGTTTTGTGTAAGATCCAAACCCTATGAGAAGTACCCCCTTGGCAAAAGGATCGAGTGTTCCAGAGAAGCCCGCTTTCTTATCGTTGTACTTTCTCTTTAAAGTGTAAAGAAATTTATTAGAACCAATTCCACTAGGTTTATAAGCTACAAAAAGTCTATTCACTACTTTTAAAGTCTCTCTACAAATGAAGCTAAAATTTCACGAGTAGTTCCAGCAAAGTTTATACTGAGTTTAAACTCCCGCCCCACTTTACTAACTCCACTAACACGGCCAGTACCAAAGATCTTATGACGTACTAAGTCACCTTTTTTAAAGGCTGTGTTTTTTTCAACTATAAGTGAACCTTCGCAGAGTCCTGCTTCATTAAAGAACCTACTCTTTTGTAGGTCACTTCTTCGTCCTTTATAAAAACGACTACCTGCATGAGAGAGAACAAGTCCATCTTTAGCTCTTGTCATAGAAACATACCCAAGACGGCGTTCCTCTTCTAAGTCACTACCATCTCCAACAAGTGGTAAGAAGCCCTCTTCAAGTCCTATGATGAAAACATGCTCAAACTCTAAACCTTTAGAAGCATGTATACTCATCATATAGATTGATTCACCTTCAACTTGATCTTGTTCACTCTGCAGAGTAAGTTCATTAAGGAACTCATCTAATCCAGCATCAGGTGATTTTTTTACAAAGTCACGAAAAAGTCCATAAAACTCATCCATATTTAGAACTCTATCAGACTCATCCTGCATCCCTTTGTAGATATCTTTAAGATGGAAAGTCTCTTCAAGTACATCTATAAACTCATAAGTTGACTCGGAGGCTACTTTTGCTATAGCTTCAATATTTTTTACAAACTCTTTAAGTGTACCTGCATTTTTCTTTTTCACAAGAGCTTCTAGAGTAGCGACATCACTACTTCTAATATACTCAAATATAGAAGTTTCATTTGCATGAGCGGCAAGCTCTATCTTATCTACACTTGCTTTTCCTAGTCCGCGTTTAGGCTTATTTATAATGCGTTTTAAAGAAAAGTCATCATGATTATTTGTAATCACTCTTATGTAGGAGATAAGGTCCTTAACTTCAGCACGGTCATAGAATCTTTGCCCACCTACAAGTTTATAAGCTATACCAGCACGGTTAAGTCCCTCTTCTATCGAACGAGACAGAACATTTACACGATAGAGTACTGCTATCTCTTTAGCACTCACTCCAGAGTCTAGAAGCTTTTTGATATGGATCGCTATCTTTCTTGCCTCTTCATTCTCATCTAAAGAGTTTAAGACTGTAACATCATCACCATTACCTCTAGTAGCTATTAGTTTTTTTCCTAAACGCGAGCGGTTATGCTCTATAAGTGCATTTGCTACATTTAGAATAGGTGTTTTGGAACGATAGTTCTCTTCGAGTTTATATACATTTGCACCTTCAAAATCTTGGTCAAACTCCATGATATTACGTATATGTGCACCACGCCATCCATAAATACTTTGATCATCATCACCAACTACACAGATATTCCTGTGAGTCGTACAGAGCTTTTGAATAAGTTTTAACTGTAGTTCATTTGTATCTTGATACTCATCGATCATAATATATTGATATTTTTGAGATGTAGTTTCTGCTAACTCTTTATTCTCATTGAGTAACTTATATGTCAGAGCAATTAAATCATCAAAATCAAGAAGATTATTTTCTAGAAGATATATTTCATACTCTCTATAAACTTCGGCAATCTGTTTATAATTAAAAAGCTCTGCTTGTTTATATGCATCATCCGGAGTTAACAGTGAATTCTTATAACGAGAAATCTCACTTGCTATGAGTGGTGTTGGAAGTTCGGCGTTTATCTTTTTAATGATGCGCTTTTTATCATCTGTATCTATAACCACAAAATTATTTTGTCGTCCTAAAAGATGAATGTTAAACTTTAAAAAAAGCAGTCCAAACTTATGGAAAGTACAAAGCAGTGGTGGATAAGCAACATTCTCTATCATTGCTAAAGAGCGTTCTTTCATCTCTTTTGCTGCTTTGTTTGTAAATGTCAAAGTAAGTGTGTTTGAAGCTGGAATACCTAGGACTTCAATGAGGTATGCTAGACGAGAAATAATAGTAGTCGTTTTACCACTACCAGCCCCTGCAAGAATTAAAACTGGTCCTTCCGTTTGCTTGACAGCACTTGACTGAGACTCGTTTAATCTGTTAAATATCTTTTCCATAATCACCACTACTTGTATTATTAATTTACTATCTTATTTATTATAGCTAAATTCTGTAAATTATTACAAAACTATTGCATTAATTATAATTTGTCGTTATAATTTCATTATTATATTTACTTATAGGAATTATTATGTTAAAAGATTTCGCAAAACTACAGACATTTTTAATGGTTATAAAAGAGAAGAGTTTTTCTAAAGCATCCGCTAAACTTGGGATCTCACAGCCAGCTGTTACACAACAAATCAAATTTATAGAAGACTACTTAGACACAAAAATAGTTGATAGAAAAAAAAATGGTATCGTCCTTACTAAAGAGGGTGAAGATCTTTATAGAATTGCTACAAGACTTGAAAAATCAATCTCAAACAGTGAAAAAGAGCTCCTCAAAATCATCAATAAAGAGTTCACGTTTATAATGGGTTCTTCTTTTTCTATTGGTAATTATGTTCTTCCAAACTACCTCTCAGAAATCAAACAACGCATAGATAATGAAGTTTTTATGAATGTTGATGTCTCAGATAAAATCATTGAACAACTTGAAGATAAAAAGATAGATGTTGCACTTATTGAATCACCAGTATTTAAAGATGGTATTGTTTATAGAGAATGGGTAGAAGATGAACTTGTAGTATTTTCAAATCAGCCACTTAAAAAACAGCTTAGTGCTGATGACTTACTAGACTTTAACTGGATTTGTAGAAATGAAGATTCTCATACTAGAAGACTTACTGCTGAAGTTTTTGAAGAGATTGGCGTTCAGTGTAATAACTTTAATGTTATCGGTGTTTTAGCAAGTCCAACAGCTATTAAAGAATCAATTATTCATGCTGATAAGAGTTCTGACAAACCATTAGTTTCTATCATCTCTCGTCATGTTATAAAATCAGAGATAGAAAATGGAACACTCCATGAAGCTAAACTAAAAAATCACAAGATCACTAGAAACTTTTATATTGCATACCTTAAAGATAGAAAGCATGATGCTTTTGTAGACAATGTAGTACACTTTTTACTTTCACTTAATAAAGTGTAAGTAAAAAGATTATTTTAAAAATTTAGAATTTTCTGGATTATTTAAAAAAGATGCCATTGAGTTTTTAACTCCTTTGTCATCTTTTACTTCTTCTTTTACCACTTCACTCTTCTCTTTATATACAGATAGATTTATTAAAACTGGCGTTTCATCTATAATCACCTGCATGATACTTAAAAGCGGTACATTTACAACACTTCCAAAATTATCACTACCAAAACCAGCTTCAAATATTAACATCTCGTTTTCTATTCTTGCAGTATCAAATGTATACCCAGCAAGAAAAAAAAGTGTTAATGGTCTAAACTCTGAACTTATACTTTCTGGTAACGAAGGATTAAAATCAATCTCTTCAATTTTACAAAGTATTCCAAAATTTTGTTCCGTCTCAAAAAAATGGATTATGACGTCTTGAATACTTCTTTTCATGATTTGGGCAAAACCCTTTTCATCTATTACATTTTCTAGCAAATTGTATCCTCTATATTTTCTTCTGACATTATATCAAAATCTATCATTGCATTTAGGAGTGCAACTTTTGTATACTTACTAATATCATCAACAAATATATCTTCTTCTTTTAATACCCCTTTATTTATATAGCGCTCTCTAGTAGTACCAAATAGAAGCGGTCTTTTTGGAGTTATCCATCTGCTTCCATCATAAAAGGCAATATTAGCTATTGATGTATCGGTTACTAATCCACTTTTAACTATCAAGATATCATCACACTTATCCCTTAATGCAAATAACTCATTTATTGTATCTCTATTCTCATACTTACGAGTATAATCGATATCATCACTAATAACTATCTTAAGAGTGTTTACTTGGCGTCTAAAATACTTTATATACTCTATATCTATAGAGTTTTCATCATAAACTACTCTACATCTATAGATGCCTTTAGTAGGAGGAGTAAGTTGTTTGAAAAGGGAGTGTGTGTTTGATAATGAAAGAGTTCTTTCTAAACGCCATTGATGGTATTCTAAATTTAGAACAGAGCCATCAACAGCTTTTATGGTTTCTAAATACTTTTTACTCACTAAAAAGTTCAGTACTTAGATATCTCTCACCGGTATCACAAAGAATAGTCACTAAAGTCTTGCCTGCAAACTCTGGACGAGATGCAACTTGCATTGTTGCCCATACATTTGCACCAGCAGATATACCAACAAGTAGTCCTTCTGACTTTGCTAACATTCTTGCTGTTGCTATAGCGTCTTCATTACTAACTTTTATAACTTCACTATAAACAGATGTATCTAGTATAACAGGTACAAAACCCGCACCTATCCCTTGAATTTTGTGTGGAGCAGCACTTTCGCCTGAGAGTATTGCAGATGCTTCTGGCTCAACTGCGATAACTGTTATGTTTGTTATCTCTTTTTTTAAGATATGAGAAGTACCTGTTAGAGTTCCACCTGTACCTACAGCTGCTATAAAAGCATCTATCTCTTTGTCTGTATCACGAAGAATCTCTTGTGCCGTTGTTAACTCATGAATCTCAGGATTTGATGGGTTCTCAAACTGTTGAAGTACTATAGAGTTTGGAGTTTCTTTTTGCAGTTCGTCTGCTTTAGATATAGCTCCGTTCATCCCTTTTGCAGCAGGTGTTAGGACAAGTTCAGCTCCAAGTGCTTTAAGAAGATTTCGACGCTCTATACTCATAGACTCTGGCATAGTCAAAATAAGTTTTATATTTTGGGCAGCACAGTTAGCTGCAAGTGCTATTCCGGTATTACCACTTGTTGGCTCAATGATCGTAGTGCCCTCTTTAATGATTCCGGATTCAATACCCCGTCTAATCATGTTCAAGCCTATTCTATCCTTCACTGAGCTTGTAGGATTCATAAACTCACATTTTCCTAAAATAGTAGTTCCAGTCATTTCTGATGCTTTATTTAATCTCACTAAAGGTGTATTTCCAACTAGGTCTGTTATGTTATTAGCTATATTCATGATTGATATTCTTCCTTTTATTCCACTTATTTTACTATAAAAATATTAATTTTACATATTTTTTATATTTATGTACAATAACCTCAGATTAATATTTAAAAGAGATTTAATGGCAATATATAATAGTGACGGTAAAAAACTGATTGATGTTGAGTATGACATCACACCTCAAATTAACGATATGATTGATGGGATGAGGGTTCTCTCTGTTAATTCAAAAGATGCTGATGAGTATGCTGTTTTTTTACTTGAACCAAATACACGAATAACTTGTTATATATTTGATGAAATATTTATTATTGGAAAAGCTGATAGTTTTGATAATTTAAATGATGCTATAGAAGCTTGGAGTAATGAAGAAATATAAGTAATTAATGGTGCGCAGAGGGGGATTTGAACCCCCACACCCGAAGGCACAACGACCTCAACGTTGCGTGTCTACCGTTCCACCACCTGCGCATTTAAAGAGTGGTATAAAATGGTTTAACTCAAAAGAGTTAAACCAGAGGTTACTTAAGAAGTCTAATGACTATCCTAAGTATGGGTTAGCATAAAGAGCGATTAACGCAATAACTAGTGCGTAAATAACTTGTGCTTCGATCATTGCAAGAGCGATGAACATTGTA
>JAYEJR010000040.1:0-14988 GCA_034660715.1 Campylobacterota bacterium
AGGAATCTCCTTGAACCTTCTTCGACTTCTTTTACAATTAACTTAACTTAATAGATACTCTTTCTTACTTTCTAAAAATATAACAATTACAATCATTACTTTAAATACTTAAGTCTATATACCTTAGCAATGTACTATGTTTACTTGACTTAAAAGCTAGAATCTTCTAATATACAAAATAATAAATTAAAAGGCTTGTTATGAATAACAAATCATGTCCCATATCACTTATATCGGTAGACTCAAATATAGCAAGAATTAATGCTTTTTTAGTTGGTGTTGTATTTATGGCATTTATATTTACATCAAATGTAGCTTTAGTTTACTTCCTCATATTAGACTTCACAACACGAATCTTTTTTAACAAAGAGTATAGTCTTCTCCATATAATTTCAAAAAAGAGTAAAGAACTACTCAGCCTAAAAACACAAAAAGTAGATATCGCACCTAAAAAACTTGCAGCACTTTTTGGACTTACATTTCTTTTAGCTATTGCAGCTGCTCATAGTATGAATCTTGTGATAGCTTTTTATATACTAAGTACTGTACTACTTGCATGTATCTTTTTTGAAGTTGTATTTTCATACTGTTTAGGTTGTGAAATATACCACTTATATAAAAAGCTATTTGTTTAGATGGTTGGTATATCTACGAAAGGGGTATATGCTGTAGCTGCAATGTATACTCTTCACAACTCTCCAAATGCTAAACTTATGCAGATAAAAGAGATAGCAGCTATGACTCAGATATCACATGGTTACCTAGAACAGATATTAGCAACTCTAAAAAAAGCTTCTCTGGTTAAGAGTATAAGAGGTGTAAATGGTGGGTATAAACTCTCAAGAAGTTCGAGTGAGATAAATGTCCTTGAAATAGTTGAAGCACTTGAAGGAAGACTCTTTGTCCCACATGAAAACTCTGGTGCTAGTATCGTGATAGAAGCTTTTTGGTTGGATGCTCAAGAGAAGATAAGAGAGCAGTTTAATGTAAAACTCTCTGAACTAGATAAGTCTTACCAGACATACTTTTATGAAATTTAAGTGAGGTAGATAAGACCTGCAAATCTTCCAGTTATATTTTCTGCACGATAAGAGTAGTACTTATCAGAACTACAACAGCTACACTCATTTGAGAACTCTATATTTGACTCTTCTATACCAGCTGCTAGAAGTTGTTTATGTAAGATACTCTCTATATTTAAGTAATAATTACCATGGCGTTTACTAAGAGAATACTCAAGGTTTAATCCTTGTGCCTCTCTATATACCTCTTCACCAACTTCGTAACAGCACTCTTTTATACTACAGCCAACACTGACAATAATATCTTCACAACTGGAGTTAAACTCTTGTTCAAAACTATTACAGACTTTTTGTATGATATTTAAAAATGCACCTGCACGTCCTGCATGTGCAACAGCAATAACTTGGTGTTTAGGGTCATAAAAGAGTATGGGTGAGCAGTCTGCTACCATAACCATAAGAGGAGTGTTTTTTTTATTTGTTATGAGGGCATCACAGGTTGGCGGATTAGAAAAGTTGTCTTTGTTATCAACTCTTTTTACTAAGTTAGAGTGTATCTGTTTCATGTGAACCAGTCTAGTTTTATTGTACTTCATAAGGTCTGAAAGAGCTTGATGGTTTTGAATGACACTCTTAGTGTTATCTCCAACATGAAATGCTAAGTTGGAGTGTTCCTTAGTTGTAAAACCGTGGCTAATCTCTGAAAAGTTATTTAATAATTTACTTTGAATAATTTGCATATAATGATTATAACAAATAAAAAGGTTATTTTTTTGAGTAAGATAAGTCAGTATACAGTTACACTAGATGGTGCGAGTATAGAGAAGAAACGCGAAGAGATTAAAAACTATTTTCATAATACATTTTCTTTATACGAAAAAGTTTTTGAAGTTCTAAAAAATGATGATGTATTTTATGAGAAGTCAGAGATAACTAGACATCCAATGATCTTCTACTTTGGTCATACAGCTACATTTTTTATAAACAAGTTAGTTGGTATGAAAATCATACAAGAGAGAATAAATCCTAATTTTGAGTCAGTATTCGCCGTTGGTGTTGATGAAATGTCATGGGATGAGATGGACAACTCTAAGTACAACTGGCCAGAAGTAGATGCTGTACGTAGTTATA
The DNA here is from genome assembly GCA_034660715.1 of Campylobacterota bacterium. GTDB lineage: Bacteria > Campylobacterota > Campylobacteria > Campylobacterales > Sulfurimonadaceae > Sulfurimonas. The sequence goes on from JAYEJR010000040.1 coordinate 2,154, forward strand.
GAGCTCAGGTGCGAGAACTTGTTGATGGACTTATCGAAACTTTGCCGATGACACTACCTATACAAGAAGATTCACCTATGTGGATCATACTGATGGGGATTGAACATGAACGTATTCATATAGAAACTTCACTTGTACTACATAGACAGATGCCACTTGAGTTAGTAAAGAGCTCTTCAGACTTTCCAGTATGCCAAAAAAGTAGTGCTCATCCTCAAAATGAGATGGTAACTATTAAAGCAAAAGAGATTACTCTTGGTGTAGACAAAACACATAAACTCTATGGCTGGGACAATGAGTATGGCGTTTATAAAGAGAGTCTAGAAGAGTTTAAAACTTCAAAGTACCTAGTAAGCAACGGTGAGTATATGGAGTTTGTTAAAGATGGGGGCTATGAAAAAGAGCAGTTTTGGGATGAAGAGGGTAAGAACTTTTTAAAGGTCTCTTCTGCAAAACATCCACCATTTTGGATTTTATCAGGTGGCGTTTATAAGTATCGTACTCTATGTGAACTTATCGAGATGCCTTATGACTGGCCTGTTGATGTTAATGCACTTGAAGCTGAGGCTTTTTGTAGATATAAGAGTCAAAAAGATAGTGTTGAGTATAAGCTTCCAAGTGAGGCAGAGTATAGAGCAGTGTATGAAAACGCGAGCTTAGAAGATATACCAAACTTTCATGAGAGTAGGGCAAACTTAGATTTTTATCATTATGCGAGTTCTTGTCCTGTAAATGAGTTTAGTTTTGATGGCGTTTATGATGTTGTAGGAAATGTATGGCAGTGGAGTAGAACACCGATAAGAGCATTTGAAGGTTTTGAAGTGCATGAAGCTTATGATGACTTCTCTGTGCCGACTTTTGATGAGAAACATGCACTTATACTTGGTTCATCATGGGCAAGTAGCGGAAACCTTATAACTAAACATTCGCGTTATGCATTTAGAAAACATTTCTATCAAAACGCCGGTTTTAGATATGTAATAAGTAATAAAAAGGAAAATGATTTGAGTGATATATATGAGAGTGACGAGTTAGTTTCACAGTACTGTGAATTTCAATATGGAGATACACATTTTGGTGTAGAAAACTTTGCAGTAAGTACTGCGAGGCTTGCATCAAGTTTTGCTAAGAACAGAGCTAAAGCACTTGACCTTGGTTGTGCAACAGGACGAGCAACTTATGAGTTAGCTAAAACATTTGATGAGGTAGAAGGTATCGACTTTTCTGTACGCTTTGTTCAAGTAGGTGCAAAACTAAAAGATGAAGGTTATGTGGCGTTTAGCACAAAAGAAGAGGGTGACATAAGCCAAAACAAAAAAGTAACTATAGAAGAGTTAGGTTATGAAGAGTTAAAAGAGAAGGTCTCTTTTTGGCAGGGTGATGCTTGTAACCTAAAAGAGAACTTTAAAGCTTATGATCTCATAATGGCAACAAACCTCATAGACAGACTCTACAATCCAAGACTCTTTTTAGACACGATAGATGAGCGTCTCAATGATGGTGGTATTTTAGTTATCACTTCGCCATATACTTGGCAAGAGAGTTCGACTGCAAAAGAGTTCTGGCTTGGTGGTTACTCAGATGAAAATGGCAAAGACGTGAAGACTATAGACTCTTTAAAACGAGTTCTTGATGCTAAGTTTGAACTAGTTGATACTCAAGATTTAGACTTCGTTATCAAAGAGACCGCACGTAAGTTTCAACATACTATTTCACATGTGAGTGTTTGGAAAAAACGATGAGTTATGACTTCTCACTAAGTGCTTGTCGTAAAGAGACGAATGCCGAAAAATATACACTTAGAGAGAAACTCTTTGGCACTACAGATGTAGAACCAGTATGGGTAGCAGACATGGACATTGATACACCTGACTTTGTTCTTAATGCAGTAACTCAGCGTTTAAAACATCCCATTATTGGTTATGAAGAAGTTCCGGACTCGGCTTATGATGCGCAAATAGAGTGGATGAAAAGAGAGCACGGCATAGCGTTTGAGAGAGAAGGTATGTTCTACTCGCACTCGGTAGTTGCATCAATGAGTGTAGCGATAGAAGCCTTTACCTCTAAAGGCGATGGCGTTATTGTTCAAACACCAGTATACTCTCCATTTTTTCACACTGTCTTAAACCTTGAGAGAGAGTTTGTAAAGAACCCACTTGTTCAAAGAGAAGATGGGACTTATACTTTTGACATAGAAGATCTCAAATCAAAGATAGACTCGAAAACTAAACTTTTGCTCCTTTGCTCCCCTCACAATCCTGTTGGTCGCGTTTGGAAACGAGAAGAGTTAGAAGAGATTTTGGAAGTTTGCGTTGAAAACAATATCACTGTTTTTGCGGATGAGATTCATTCAGACTTGGTTTACTCACCTAATAAACATATACCTTTTGCTTCTTTGAATGCCAAGGCGAGAGACGTAACGCTAACGGCTATTGGCGTTGGAAAGAGTTTTAACATGGCTGGATTTGCTATAAGCAGTGTTGCAGTGCCAAATGAGGAACTTCGTAAAAGGTTTAAAAAAGCTTATGATAGAGTGCATTTTGCACAAGGCGCCGTACTGTCTCACGTGGCGTTTGAGAGTGCTTACCTAAATGGCAAAGAGTGGATAGAAGAGTTAAAGTTGCATCTTTATAAGAACTATAAAAGTCTTGAGAAAGTCTGTTTAGAATATCCAGAGTTTATCAAAATAACTCCTATTGAAGGGACATATCTAGCATGGTTAGATTGTCGCGCTATGAACTTGAAAGATAAAAGTTTACGAGAGTTTTTTATTCAAGAAGCAAAACTTGGTCTAAACGCGGGTTTGAGTTTTGGAAGAGAGGGCAGTGGTTTTATGCGCTTGAATTTTGCACTTTCATCTGCTAAAATGTTAGAAGTAAACAAGAGACTTCATAAGGCTCTTGAAAATAAAAGGAAAAGTATTGATTAGAATTGATTGGGATGAGTATAAAGAGCATAAAAAGATGAGTGTTAGAGATGATAACTTTGAGATACTTTTAGAGTTTATCAAGTCGTACTATAATGAAACAAATCCAAGAGAGATTTATGACTCTTTAAAAGCAGATGGTATAGCTGAGATGATGTTAGATAAACGCTCAATCAGTAATGCAGAAGCACTAGAAGATTTTTTAAATAAACTATAGATGAGTTCAGAGTTAGAAAAAATAGCTCTGTTCATAGGGGAGCATCATGTTATGAGCCTAGCAACGACTCATGATGAAGAGTTAAGTGTATGTTCTCTCTTTTATGTATATGATGAGAATGGTCGCTCTTTTATAGTAGCGAGTTCATCAGATACTACACATATAAAACATATCACAAAGAACTCAAAAATAGCAGGAAATATCTTACTAGAAACACAAAAAATAGGTGAAATAAAAGGCTTACAGTTTCGTGGAGAATTTTTACCACTTGAAGATAAAACTCTTAAAAAACTTTACTATAAAGCCTTCCCTTATGCTTTAGCTCTTCAACCTACACTTTGGAAAATCCGAGTAGATTCTTTTAAAATGACTGATAACAGACTTGGCTTTGGTAAAAAGCTTATTTGGCCATAGGCTTTTCTATAAACATTGAACAATCTACTCCACTACTTTGAAAAACTACCATTGATGGTATTTGGAGTGACTTAAAGCCGTAAGCTTTACAACCATGTGGTTTTTTTGCTTCCCAAGTAACAAAATAGTACTGACATCTTCTACAATTAATTCTTTTCATAAACGCAATTTTAGCATAATTAGATACAATAAATTAATCAAAAAAAGAGAGAATAATGATGGATAAGATATTATTGATGCTTCAGCTTCAAAATCAACTAAATGATGCAACAAATGGCGAAGAGTGGGTAAAAGGCATTACAAAAAATGGTAAAACTATTAACTGGAAACGCTGTATCTATATGGAGTGTGCTGAAATGGTTGATAGTTTTTCGTGGAAACATTGGAAAGCTATAGATGCTGATCCTGATTGGCAAAACCACCAGATAGAAGTTGTAGATGTTTGGCATTTTATTATGAGTCTTGCTATAGAGAACTACTCTCAAATGATGAAAGGTGGTATAGAAGATTTAGCTATCAATATCTCAGAGCTAGAATCATTTTCTAAGATAGATACTACTTCAGAAAGCTTTGCACCACAAAATGAAGTTATAGAGAGAGTAGAATCTTTAATCCGTTTAGCTATTTCGAATGGCGAACTAGAGCTAGAAGTATTGATAGAAGACTTTTTTGACTTAGTATCAAAAAGCGGTCTAGATTTAGAAACTCTTTATCGTCTCTATGTAGGTAAAAACATCTTAAATCAATTCCGTCAAGATAACGGTTATAAAGATGGTTCATATATTAAAGTATGGAATGGCGAAGAGGATAATGTTGTGATGAAACGCATTTGGGAAGAGAATGGTGATATCAAGCCAGACCTTCTATATAAAGAGTTAACGAAAGCATATGCCTCTCTTAGAGGTTAAGAACCTATCTTTTGGTTACTCAAAAGATAAACTACTCTTGGATGACTTTTCTCTTACTTTAAATAAAGGTGAGTTAAAAGCTATAGTTGGCGAGAGTGGTGCTGGGAAAAGTACGCTTTTTGAGTTGATTTTAGCGAATTTAAAACCCTTTAAAGGAACCATAAAAAGTGCTAGATGTTCACAAGTTTTTCAAGACCCCTACAGCTCTTTTCATCCAAGCTATACTCTTATTAATCAGATCGAAGATGTAGCTGATACGAAAGAATTAGAAGAGTACATAAAAGTGTTAAATCTTGACTATGAGTTACTTTTTATGCTTCCCCATGAACTCTCAGGAGGACAACTCCAACGTGCTTCTATACTTCGAGCTATGCTTATGAAACCAGATATACTTCTTTTAGATGAGCCTACATCAGCTCTTGATAATGTCATTCAGTTAGAGGTAATGAGTATGCTGATGAAGCATTTAGATTCAATGGCAATGCTTCTTATAACTCATGACATGGAGCTTGCATCCTGGTGTGCGGATGAAGTTATTGAGATTTAAAAAGAGTATTTACTAGGTAAAAACCACTACCTGCCATAAAAACAGTTCCAAATACATTAAGAGCCATATTGGTAGCTGCTAAAAGAAGACTACCACCTTCGATAAGCCAAAAAGTCTCCATAGCAAAGGTAGAGTAGGTTGTTAGAGCTCCAAGTAAACCTGTAGTAAGAAACGATTTCATATGTACAGAGAGAACATTTGTATACATAAAGTATGCAAAAAGAGATCCCATGATAAAGCTACCAAGGAGATTAACGCCAAGTGTACCAAAAGGAAGAGTATGAGCTACTTTAGAGTTAATGACTCCATTAAGATAGGCACGAAGTGTAGCACCTAAGAAACCACCACTACCTATTGCTAGTATTGTTTGCCAACTCATCATCATACACCTTTTGCATTTTTTTCTGTAGGTTGTTTAACCATTCTGGATCACTTTTATCAGCGATAAATGGCTCCATGAAAACCACTGTGATGTCTTGAGGTTTATAATAAAATCTTTTAATATCGTAACAGCTAAGAGTGTCAACTAAAACGACAGGTTGTACTTTTAGTTTGTATTTATCAGCAACAAATTTTGCACCAGACTTAAAGGGTAGCATTCGTCCATCTTTAGAGCGTGTGCCTTCTGGAAACATAGTAATTGTTCTCTTCTTATCAAGTCTATCTTTTGTTGCTCTAAGGAGTTTCACAAGTGATGTTTTACTCTCTCGTTCTATCTCTATATCTTCAGGAAGACTCATTGCGAGACCGAAAAAAGGAACGTCAAAGAGAGCTTTTTTCGCGACCCATGCGAGATCTTTTTTTGTACTAGTCTCAACTACTCCAATATCCATATCGCTTTGATGGTTTACAAGATACATCTGAGCATCTGGATCTTCTTTTCCTTTTATAGTTGTAGAGAAAAAAGTTAGATAGCGAATAAACCATGTTGAGATTTTTCTAGGATATGGTCTTGGTAGTAGTGGAAATAGTACAATTGAGAGTGCTATCGCAACAAATATAATGCTAGTGGATACTAACCAATTAAAATGAGCAAATATCTTCATTTTTGATCCATCCTATTCTTTCATTTTTTAGTTTTACTTTTATAAAGTTTTGTACTTTTCCCTCTTTGAGTAGTCTCTGCTTAGAAGAGGTTGTTTCAAAGATAGTTCCATTTTCTACAGGAAGTAGACGAATTTGAGTTCCTTCTTTTATACATAGCTCTTGATCTGGAATAGCTAAGTATACTATGTATATAACCGGAATTATGAGAAAAACTAAATAGATGTACTTTTTTCTAAAGAGTATAAATACTAAAGCAAGTAATGATATACCTGCTGCAATACTCATTTTCAATCTCTCTCTTGATTGATCTTTAGGTTTTAAATCACTTTGAGTCGTTACACTATCTTCGTCTACTATGATAGGCATAGTTAGTGTTTGATAACTATTTTTAAGAAGATTAAAGTAAGAAAAAGTGAAGTTTTCAATTGTCTTATCTATAACAACATAGTAAGTTACTTTTGCATCTGCAAAGGACTTGTTGATAGACTCTATCCCTTGCTTATAGACATTTTCAAATTTTATCGCATTCATATCACTATTTTGTGCAGTTGCTACAAAGATGATAATGTTATGAAGTTTGTCATAAGATGTCGTTTTGTACTCTAGAAGTTCAAAGTTATTAGCGATTATATTTGAAAAGTTTTTTTTTGGATTGAGTGTAATTACATTTAACTTCTCACCACTTATAAGTGTTGAGTTATACTCTTGTGTTGCAATCAATGTTGCATTGATATCAGGTAGCTTAGCTCGTGTTTTAGTACTTATAAGTTGAAAAGTATCATAAAAATACTTTCCTTTCTTTACTCTTTGCGGAGAGCGAGTAAGTATCTCTACTCCACTATAGTTTGAAAAGTCATACTGGATGTTTTTAAAGTCTCTAACTGTTGAGAGACTTTTAAGTGTAATAGGAAAGATTTCTCCTTGTATTACTCTTTGTGGTACTTTATCATAGCTAAGGTATATAACCTTGTTTGCATACAAAGATGATAAAAATAGAAAAAAGAGTACAAGAAGTTTCATTATAATTCTAGAAAACCTTGAAGCATTTTTATACCATCATCTGAACCTAGGATAGACTCCATAGCACGCTCTGGGTGTGGCATAAGTCCAAAAACATTTTTCTCTTTGTTACAAACACCAGCGATTGAGTCAACACTTCCATTAGGGTTTTTAACATCTCCACTCTCATCAGAGTAAGTTAAAAGAACTTGATTGTTCGCATAGAGGTCTTTAAGTCCAGTTTGGTCTATAAAGTAGTTACCATCATGGTGAGCGATAGGAATGTTTACAACATCTCCATTATTTAGTTTTCCTAAGAAAATATTGTCGTTACTCTCTACTTTAAGTGTATGATGTTTAGAAATAAAGTGTAAGTTATCATTACGTTTAAGAGCACCTGGTAGTAAGCCAGCTTCAGTTAAAACTTGAAAACCATTACAAATTCCTAGAACTTTTCCACCATTTGCAGCATACTCAGATACAGCTTTCATAACAGGAGAAAACTTAGCAATTGCACCACTTCTAAGGTAGTCACCATAAGAGAACCCACCAGCTACAACTATAAGGTTTGTATCTGCTGGTATAGACTCTTCTTTGTGCCAAATTATTTGTGTAGTAGCACCTAACTGCTCAAAAGCATGTTGCGTATCATACTCACAGTTAGTTCCTGGAAATTGAAGTATAGTTACTTTCATTAGATTAGCTCTATCTTGTAGTCTTCGATAACAGTATTTGCTAAGATCTCTTCACACATTTTTTCAACTTCAGTCATAGCTGCAGTTTTGTCATCTGTATCAAGTTTAATTACCATTTGCTTACCTACACGAACATCGTTTACACCTTCAAAGTGAAGAGAGTCAAGTGCGTGATGAACCGCTTTACCTTGAGAGTCTAATACACCTGCTTTTAAAGATATGTTTATTATTGCTGTTGTCATTGTGTTATTTTCCTAAAATTCTATTTAATACTTGCTCGTAAGCGACTGTTAGCCCACCTAGACCTTGACGGAATCTATCTTTATCCATCTTCTCACCACTCTCTATATCCCAAAAACGACAGTTATCTGGAGAGATTTCATCTATAAGAATGATATTGCCCGCACTATCTTTTCCAAACTCAAGCTTGAAGTCAACAAGGTTAAGACCTTTGTCTGCGAAGTATGGTTTTAAAACATCATTTACTTGACGAGCCATACGACGAAGTTTATCTAGCTCATCTTGATGATCTACTAGTTCTAAGATAAGTGCATGCTGATCATTAAGTTTAGGGTCACCTAAATCATCATCTTTGTAGTCAAACTCTACAAGTGTAAATGGAAGTACTTTTCCATCTTCGATACCAAGGTTACGTGAAAGTGAACCTGTCGCAATGTTACGAACGATTACTTCGATTAAGATTACATCAACTTTTGTATGGAGCATATGATTATCATCTATCATCTCTACAAAGTGAGTAGGAATCCCTTTAGAGTCTAAAAGTTTGAAAAGTTCTGTTGAGATTTTATTATTAAGTGCACCCTTACCCGCTTCACTCGATTTTTTCTCACCATTAAAAGCAGTAAGGTCATCTTTAAATTCTGAGATTACTAAGTTTTCATCATCAGTTAAGAATAGTCTCTTTGCTTTTCCTTCATAAAGTAACTCTCTTTTCTCCATACATTTATCCTTTTATTATTATAAGTGCTTTGATTATATCAACTGCTTCTTTTAATTGAATATCTTTATTTAACATTTCTGGCGTGATTATATCTTTTTTCTCATTTGACTCAGCTTTGGTTTCTTCTTTTTTTCCATCAACTTTTTCTAACTCTTCTTCAAGGTGCTTTTTAAGGTCAGCTTCTTTGATAGCAAACTCATTTTTGTGTGTCTTAACTTCACCTGGAATAACAGTGATATCTGGCTTAACTCCAACAGCTTGAATAGTTCTTCCACTTGGAAGATAGTATCTTGCAATAGTTAGTTTTATAGCTTCTTCTTTTGTTATCGGAAGTACTACTTGTACACTTCCTTTTCCAAAAGTATTTTCGCCGATAAGCACAGCACGCTTATGGTCTTGAAGTGCTCCACTTACAATTTCACTTGCACTTGCACTTCCTCCGTTAATGAGAACTACTACAGGTACTTTTGTTAGTGTTGCTGAAGATGTAGCAAGGTATGTTTTATCATCACTCTCATTACGACCTTTTTGTGAAACTACTTTCCCATCATCAACAAATATGTCTACAAGGTCAACAGCTTGATCAAGAAGACCACCAGGATTATTTCTAAGATCTAAAACAATTCCTTTTGTAACGCCTCTCTTTTCTTTAATAGCAGCTGCAACATCACTTGCTACTTTTTTATCAAAACTTGCCACTCGAATGTATAGCGTGTCATTATTGATCATTTTAGTATGTACAGACTCTATCGTGATGATTCCACGAACAATATGAATTACCAAAGGTTTAATCTCACCTTTTCGTACAATTGTTACATCGATAGGATCTCCAACTTTACCACGCATCAATGATACAGCTTCATCTATAGTCATACTTATAGTAGATTTACTATCAATTTTTAAGATTATATCGCCAGACTTTAAACCAGCTTTATCAGCAGGTGTTCCATCTATCGGTGCTATGACAGTTAGTGCCCCATCTTTCATACCGACTGTTATACCAAGTCCACCAAACTCACCACTTGTTTGAACTTTGAGACGTTTATAATCTTTTTTCGTGAGGTAATTTGAATGGGCATCAAGATTCTTCATCATACCATCAAGTGCTTTGTCCATTAGGTCTTCGATAGTAACATCATCTACGTTGTATTGTTCAACTATACTAATAACTTTAGTGAACTTTGCAAGTGACTGGAGTCTTGAAGCTTCCGTATCTTTTATAGAAGCTTCTGCAAAGAGAGTAGAAGAAAATAGTAAACTTAATGACAGGGCTGCAGAAGCAAAACCTAAAGTTATAATCTTTTTATTTTTCATATTATATAGTCCAATTGTTGATTGATTTTTAAAGAAAATATTATACCTTTATCTTATTAATTGCTTGTTAACCGTATTGGCTTCAATTGTAAATTATATTATTTATATATAATACTGAAAATAATCGATAGATAGGGTGTGGAGTTGAATTTTAATGGATTGTCGCTAGATCAAAAACCACCCATATGGGCACCGCTTAGATTTTTCCTTACTGCTCCTTTATTTGGTGTGTTGGCAGGAATACTAATGCTCTTTAGTGATACTTCAATACTCATTAACAGATACTCGCTGGATGCAATTGTAACGACACATGTCATTACGATTGGAGTTTTTTCTTTTATTATGTTTGGCTCATTAGTTCAAATGCTTCCACTACTAAGTAGAACTAAAATTACGAATGTAAAATTAGTAACTCTTATTTCGTATTTTTTACTTGTTTTTGGTCTTTTAGCTATGACTGCAGTTTTAAAGTTTGATGTAAAAAGTTTGGCACATTTATCCTACATATCATTAGGTAGTGGTTTTTTTATAATGATACTCTCTATAGCTTATAGTCTTAGAAATATAAGAGACTTTAACGCTACGATTAGAGGGATAATAACAAGTCTGGTTTTCTCTATTTTTATAGTGATTTTTGGTCTCTTGTTACTTTTTGAATATGCAAATGAATCATTTTCAGAGTATCATAATTTACTCGCAAACATTCATAGCGTTTGGGCTATATTTGGGTTTTGTGGCGTGCTTATTATTGGTATCGCGTTTCAAGTTTTGCCGATGTTTTATATTGCACCTAAGTTTAAGCAGTTTTGTAAAAAAAGAGTTGTTTATCTGATTACAACTGGACTTATTCTTTGGTTGATAGCAAATATTTATTTTGTTGAGTATGCTTTGTATGCAAAACTTTGGGTCGCAGTTTTCTTCTGGGCATTTGCTACAACTGTTTGGTTAAAGTTTAACAGACGAAAAAAACCTAAAGCGGATGTTACAGTTTGGTATTGGCGTGGGGCAAGTATATTTTTGACACTAGGATCTTTTCTTTGGATCTTTGATGAGTTCTTTAAACATGAGTATATTGTTATGGTTGCTATATTGATAGGTGGCGGTTTTATTCTTTCTATTATGCTTGGAATGCTTTATAAAATTGTCCCTTTTTTAATATGGTTTCATTTAGATGAAAAGGGCTATACAGATATACCAAATATAGATGATATGATGGATAAAGATTTAGCAAAAATACAATTCGTGTTACTAATTTTGTCTATAATAGGGTTTATATTTGCATTTTATATGCCAAAACTTTTGGCACCATCAGCTAGTTTTTTTATAATTAGTATGTTGATATTAGAGTATGTACTCTTAACTCCGGTACTGCTATACCGAAGAACTATTAAGAAAAATGGATAAGGAAATAATAGATATGAAAAATGTAATATTGATTGGGTTTATGGGTGTTGGAAAAGGAAGTATTGCACGAGAAGTTTCTAAAAACTCAGCTTATATGACAATGGATACAGATGATCTTATAGAGAGTATGGAAAATAGAAGAATTAAAAAAATATTTGAAGCCGAAGGTGAAGAATACTTCCGTGCTTTAGAAAAAGATGTGGCTCTGTGGTTAGAAAATAGTGTTAAAAACACACTTATATCAACAGGTGGTGGATTTTATAAACAAAAAAATATCAAAAAAATAGGTATAATTGTACTACTAGATTCTCCATTTGATGCGATTATAAAAAGAATTAAAGAGCATCCAAATGCTACAAAGAAGTTAAAAAAACGTCCTCTTCTAGCTGACTTAAAAGAAGCAAAAAAGCTTTATGATCAAAGAAGACCTGAGTATCTAAAACTTGCAGACATAGTCATAGATGTTACAAAGAAGAGTGCTCAAGAGTGCTCTAAAGAACTTTTAAAAAAGGTGAAGAAACATGTTTAAAATATTTTTATATATAGCAATCGTATTTGTTGTAAACAGTGTCGCTGATGAAATTGAGTGGGCGAAAGATTTTAATGCTGGAATAGAAAAAGCCCAAAAAGAGAATAAGCCTGTTCTTTTTGTTTTTTCGCGTCATACATGTAAATACTGTGTAGTACTAGAGAAAACTACTTTTTCAGATGAAAATGTTATCAAAGGGCTAAACAAAGATTTTGTATCTATCATAGCTTATAGCGATGAAAATGATGCTATGCCTCGAGAACTGTGGAGACCAGGAACTCCGACTATCTGGTTCTTAAAACCAAATGCAGAGCCAATGTTTCAACCATTGATGGGTGCAGTTGGAGAAGAGGGTTTTTTACATGCAATGAGTGTTGTAAAAAAAGAGTTTGACAAAAAATATACCAATATAAAGAGTGGAAAATAGTAATGATGTTTATCAATTCGAGTGATGTAGATTTCAATAAAAATTTTGAAGAGTTATTAGGACGTGGGAAAATGGATATTGCACATGTAAGTGCAATAGTATCAAATATAATCCAAGAGATTAGAGAAAATAAAAACAGTGCACTTAAAGAGCATATAGCTAAGTTTGATAATTGGACACCAAAATCTGATGAAGATCTGAAAATCTCTACAGAGTCAATGGCTAAAGCTTATGATGAGTTAGAACCAAAATTAAAATCAGCACTGCACTTAGCCTATGATAGAATCAAAGTTTATCATGAGAAACAGAAGCCAAAGTCATGGTTTGATACAGAAGAAAATGGTACTATCTTAGGTCAGAAAGTGACAGCCGTTGATAGCGCAGGGCTTTACATACCTGGTGGAAAAGCGGCATATCCATCTTCTTTACTTATGAATGTTATACCGG
>JAYEJR010000041.1:0-8464 GCA_034660715.1 Campylobacterota bacterium
TGTTTTTTTTGTAGAGTTCTATTTTTCTCTTTTCTAGTTCATCAAAATATGTAAATGACTCATTGATTAGGAAAAACAGTAGTGCAAAAGTACCTATAAAAAGTAAAGGGTATTTAAAAAATTGCATATGACCCTCCTTTTTAAATTTTCATTATTATACCTTATTGTATATAAAACTATAAATCATTAATGAAGCAGCCACTCCTACATTAAAACTTTTAACAGCTTCTTGCATCTCTATAGTCACGACCTCATCACAAAGTTCCAATATATCACTACTAATCCCTCTACCTTCATGCCCCATTACTAGAACCCATTTCGATGGCGTTTGTACTTTTCGTAGAGGTGTCGAGTCTTTTGTAACCTCAGCGGCATATACCTTGTATCCTCTTTTTTGTAATAGTCTGATACTCTCTTTTATATCTTGATGTATGTGTGTCTTTATCATTGTGGAGTGTCCCATGGAGACACGCAAAGCTCGTCTGTTAAAAGGATGGGGAGTGGCGTTTGGTATGATTAGTGATTTAACACCTAGTCCTGCACAACTACGTACTATCGAACCTACATTTTCTGCTGATGTTATACCATCTAGCATTAATATCTTTTCATCTAACTCTTCAAGTCCTATGTTCTTGGGTCTTATCCCATGCATCATACAGTTATGATGTATCTTATGACCAACGATCTTTTTCATCTCATCTTTAGTCGTTAGATATTTTTTTGGGATGTTCTTTGTATTTAGTAGAGTGCTAAACTCATCATAGTACTCTTGTGTCGCAAGCATACTAATAATCTCTACATCACTTTGAAGTACTAAGTTGACTACTTTAGGTGAATCAGCTATAAAGCTTCCATCTTCTCTAAATGCTGACTCTCTAAGAGAACTGTATACTTCTAACTCTGGTATCTCTATGTTATCTATCTCTACTATCATGCAACTTCTGAAGTATCAAATAGATTTACATTTTTCATCGACTCTACAACAACTTTTTCTATTGTTCCTGATTTTAGTTTATGAACTTTTTCAAAAACTTGTACTGAACGATTTTTAAAATTCTCTATATCACGTACAAGTGCAAAAATTTCACCAAAAGTATTTTGATCTCTTAGTAGTGCATCTTCCACATCTTTAGAGATATTTATATGTTGCAAGATATCTTCAAGACGGACACTGAAAATAGTCTCCATAAGCGATAATACTCCTACAAAATAAGCCTCGCCTAGTCTATTACTTTTTACATTTGGTTCTATAGCTTTTAAGATGTTTTGCATCAACTCTGTACGGTTTTTCACCATAAGCATAAGAGGAGTCACTCCTGAGTTGGAGACTGACTTTGAGTATATCATCAACATTAACCACTGACCTAAAGGTATACGACCAACGAGAGTTAAAACATGATGAATAGAAGATATCTTTGTTTTAAAATGAAACGCAGCTGAGTTTATAAACTGTAAAAGTTGTATCGTTACTTCTGGATTATCCTCAAAAGCTTGTGTTATCTCATCTATGTTTACATCTTCCATCAGAAGGTTATAGAGTTTCAGTATAGCCATTTGTGATGGCTCATACACTGCATTTTCGAGTATTACAGGTTCTGCAAAAAAGTAACCCTGGAACCAATCACACCCTAAACTCTTTGCCTCACTAAACTCTATAAGATCATCTATATTATCAGCTACAACAATAATCTCATGCTCTTTTATAGCAGCAATGCCATCTTTTAAATCCTCTTTGGGACTCTTTTTTACATTGACCTTAACAAAATCTAGAAAGGGAATAATAGGTGTATACTTTTCAATACTCTCTAATGAGACTTGCATGTTTTCAACAGAGAGAGTGTAGCCTTTTTGATGAAGAGACTCTACTCGCTCTACTACTCTTTCAGTCATCTCAACACTCTCTAAGAGGCTAAAAACAAAAAAATCATTAGGGATAGAGTATATGATATCGTGAAGTAAGAACTTTTCATCGATCTTTACAAAGCCTTGTCTTCCTCCAAGTAAAGAGTGTGTACCAAACTTATTAAGAACATTGTTTATGATAGAAGCACTACTATATCTACTAAGTGCTTCATCTGTTCCCTCATAAAGTACTTCATAAGCACAAAGGTTTGACTCTGAGTCTATAATAGGTTGACGACCAATATGAATACTTTGCATGCCTCTCACCTTTTTTAAAAATCATTATTATCTTTTACTTATTGTAGCAGATAGAAGTAAGAATTTAGTGACTCCAACGAGAAATATGCTAAAATCGTCGTATGAATATACTACTCATGGAAGATGATGCCGTTCTCTCAGACATATTGTTGGATTTTTTAAAAGAGAGTTGGTCTGTTGATTATGCTTATGATTCTAAGGCTGTACTACAACACTTAGAGTCTAAAAAATACGACCTTTTTATCTTTGATATAAATGTAACAGGTAAAAATGGCTTAGAGCTTTTAGAAGAACTTCGTAGCTATAATGACACCACACCAACTATCTTTATAACTGCTTATAGTGATACTGCCTACCTCAAATGTGCTTTTGATCTAGGTGCACATGACTATATAAAAAAGCCTTTTGAACTAGAGGAGCTAAATGCTCGTATAGAAAATACTAAAAGACTCTTTAACATCGATATACAAAATGAAATCACTATCTCTCCTACTATAAACTTTTCTCCTCTTCTAAAAGAGATTAAAAAAAATGGTAAAAAGTTCTCTATAGGAGCAAAAGACTCTCTTCTTCTCTCCTACTTTTTAAACAACAAAAAAAGACTCATCTCCACAGAAGAGCTAACTCAAAATGTTTGGGACTTTGACTCATTACCAAGTGATGCCACCCTTCGCTCTCACATCAGAACACTTAGAGATATTATAGGAAAAGAGATGATAACTACTATCAGGGGAGAGGGTTATATCTATGAATAAAATCACGAAGAAATCCTTCTACTCTTTTTTAGCTCTCTATCTTATAAGCTCTTTTATCTTCTTAGCACTTGCAGCTTACTGGTTTTTTACTTCTCAGGTTTCTATGGAGATGAACAACAACTTTTACAAGATGACCCATGTAGCAGATGACGTAAGTTCTAAAGTTATAAAAGCTCATATGATGGGGGGAAAATACACATTAGAGAGATTTCCTGATGCTGCAGTGGCTCTTTATGATGCAAACAAAGAACTTCTCCAAGGTGGCGTTTTAAAAAAGTTTGACTTTACTAATGAGTTTTATATGAAAGATGAAGCTTTTACTCTTGTATCTAAACGGGCATCAGGTCACTTAGGTGTAGAATATGTTGTTGTACAGAGTTCTCAGTGTATCCATAATGTTGCTGCTATAAAAAACAGTGTTATCTATACCGTCATCCTTACAGCATTTTTTATTATCATCATCTCTGTCTTTTTGTCTTACATGTTTCTCAAGCCCCTTAGAGATAAGATGAAAGAGATAGAGGACTTTGTCAAAGATACAACACATGAGCTAAACACTCCTATAACTGCACTTATGATGAGTACTTCTCGTTTAAAAAGTAAAAAAACTTACGATGAAAAAATCAACAAAAACATTAGTATCAGTACTAAACAACTCTATGACATCTACTCCTCTTTAAGCTTTTTGAGTTTTGATAACAAAAGCGAAGAGTTGCAAAACATAGCTTTTGATAAAGTTGTAGGTGAATCAGTAGAGTACTTTGGAGAACTTTTAGAGAAAAAAAAGATCTCAGTTATCCAAAAGCTGGAGCCCTGTTCTCTAAATATCGCACCAACAAAAGCAAAAATGCTTATCAACAATCTACTCAGTAACTCCATAAAGTACTCCACTCCAGATACTACTATACAGATCACAACCTCATCCAAAAGTTTCAGTATCAAAGATGAAGGTATCGGGATAAATGAAGAGAAACTTGATGGTATATTCAAACGCTTTGTACGTGCCTCCTCTTACGCTGGAGGTTTTGGTGTAGGACTAAACATAGTTGACTCTATCGTTAAAGAGTATGATTATGGCATATCTATAAAATCAAAAGAAGAAGTAGGAACAACAATATGCATCACTTTCTAGACCTCTCACATCACCCAGAACTTTGGGAAGAGAGTATCAAAATCTACAATGACTCTTTTCCTGAGTGGGAGAGAGAAGATACGGCTAACATCCTTAAAAACATACAGAATAGTACTTATAAAATGTTCTCATACATAGAAAATGAGGAAGTATTAGGCTTTTATATTTTAGATATAAACACCACACTTAACTATGCGCTTTTCTCTTTTTTAGCTGTAAAGGATTCTAAACGCGGCGAAGGAATAGGCTCTAAACTTTGCCTAAACGCCATTGAGTATTTTCACAAGGAACTAAAAGAAGAGTGGTTCCTCACAGAAGCCCAAGAGAGACAAGCACAACTCTATGAAAAACTTGGGTTTAGTAGACTGACAGTCGATTATAGAGTACCGGCATTTAACTCCCAAGAGAGTATTAAGATGAACTTAATGCTTATAAAAAAGAGTAAGACTCTAGGTATAGAGTCTCTTAAAAACATAGTGAGAGATATCTTTTCTCGTGGCTATTCACTTGAGGAGAGTGATGTTAGAATAAAAGAGCAGTTAGAAAGACTCTCTCACTATTAGTATCACTTTGTGTGATACTAATACAACTCACTAAAGACCGTAATATGCAAGTACATTACTACTTCCAGAACCTACTACACCTGCATAGTCATACTCAACACATGTATTAAAACCACTATCAGCACTATATATAGTTGCATGTGGAGAATAAGCACTTCCATCAATGTCACTATAGACAGAAGTAAATCCAAAATCACTACAAGAAGCACTTTGTGTACTGCTAATTTTAGAGCCAAATCCACTGTGTCCAGACATAACTGTTAATAAGTTGTTTGCTGTAGTTTCTGCAATATTTTTATAAATAACAATAGAGCTATATCCACTTAAGTCAGGAAGTGAATTTCCAGGAGTTGTTGGTGTACTCACTTCTACTGGAGCAACTCCGATTACACTAGAAGTACTATCGAGTATTATTCTTTGATTGTTCTCATCCATATAGAACATCTCTTCAGTGATACTTTCTCCATCAACTGGAGTCTCATGAATAAACTGATATCTAAAACTATCCCCACCCTCTTGAAGAGTAACTATAAGCTCTGTAGAGTTTACACTCCATCTATGAGTCCAAGTTCCATCTGTTAGTGTGTAGTCATCATTAAATATATACCCATCTAAAAAACTTAAGCCAGTGATGTTGTTTAAAAGAAGTGCTTGTGCTAGTGTTGGAACTACTGCACCACTCTGTTCTTGTTCAAACTCAAATATATCTTGAGAAGAGACTTTTTCTACATCTCCACCCATTACTAAATCTCCAACAACTTGAACTTCAAAGTCCTTAGCAGTTGCCTCTGCACCTAATGTATCAATAGTTCCAAACTGAGAAAGTACTGCATCTTCATCAGGAAGTACATCACCGTTTTCTTTCATGTCCTTGTATATGGCGTTTGCAGTGACAAAGACATCTCTTGGAGCATCGGAAGGAACTTTTAGTAGATCTTGTGCAGTTACTTCGATATCTGTTCCTACACCACTAGCATTGAGTCTTGCTACTAAATCATTTAGCTTATTTTCACGCACAGTTTCATTCGTATCTGCTATGAAAGTTGTTAGTGGTGTAACAGTTGTACCATATGACCTCATCTCTATGTCAAGTTTTACATCCGAGGCATCCATCATCCCATCATCATTTACATCTATCCATCCACCATTAACAACTATAGGATAAGTTGGAGTATTTGCAAAAGTGTAAATATTTTGTCCATTCTTTTGAGTTGCTACCTTAGCTGGCGATGATGAGTCTGTAACATTTGCATCATAAATTTTACCGCGCTCAACAACTACATCTACAGCTGAAGAGACTACACCCGATATTGTATCATCGCTACTATCTCCACAACCTGTTAGACCCAAAGCAAGAAGTGAAGCTAAAGCTACACTCATACCTATTTTACTATTTTGTTTCATTTTTTAAATCCTTTTGTTTTGTATTTCAAATTATCACTAACTCCTATGACAGCTTGTGTCATAAAAATATTTATTCTAAAAGTTTAGAACAGGAAAGAGAGATAATTAAAATAATGAGAGGGCAAAAATGATATTATACTTATGGAGTTATGTTACAATTTCTAACGATTATACACTCAAAGACAAAGGTATCCATCATGAGAGAAGATTTAGCCTTAGCACTAAATATTGCGAATATGCAAGAGAACTTTATTATTGTTTTTAAGGAAGATGAGATTATCTTAACAAACAACTCATTTAACACTTTTTTTGGTGTCTCCTCAGTTGATGAATATCTGAGTAATTTTGGAGATTTTATAAACAACTTCGTTCCTCACCCATCTTACTTTAATGCTGAGAAAATAACATCTGGGGAAACATGGTTTGAGTCTATACAAAAACTAGAAGAGTTAGACCGTGTTGTTAGCATGCTAAGTCAGGACCATGAACCTCATGCCTTTTCTGTTGAGATAAACTCAGAAGTATCAGACCTTAAAATAGTGACATTTACAGATATCACTCAAAGTTTAATCAAACGCATCATGGTTCAAAACAATGCAAACATAGATGCAAAAAGTGGAGCTTATGCTAAACAGTACTTTTTACAAGTGATGAAAAGCTATGATGATGCAGCTGTTTTTAATGAAAAAATCATCGCTCTTATCATGATAGATATATTTAAAGAAGATGAACTTCATAATGATGATGTTAAGGAGTTTGTTCGCTCCTTCAATCTCACTATACGTCAAGACGATATGCTCATTCAATGGGAAAAAGAAAAATTCCTTCTAATCTTTTTAGTTGATGATACACAAAAAGCCACTCAAGTTCAAAGTAAATTAGAACAAAGCCTCAGCAGCTATCCTCTGAGTGGGTTCTCTTATGAGTTAAGTTCAATCTTTCAGAAAAACAATGAAAGTATTGCTAAACTTATTAGAAGCATTGACTAAGTTTAGTCTATCTTTTGATGTAATAGAGGTGTTGATAAATCAACATCGTATTTATAAGAGGCCTCTAAGCTTATCTCATTTATAAGTCTTGGAGTAGCTAAAAGATACTCACGAATCCTTTTTGTTGAACGTGTAGCTGGAAGAGAAGAGAGATGATATGTTAGTACATACTCTATCGCATAGTCAGCTGTCTCCTTGACATACCATGTAAACTCCACATTTTCATTTACAAGTACTTTCTCATCTTCAAAAGCTTTCTCTTGTACCTCTTTAAACATTATGTCTATTTTCTTTTTGTGCTCTTTGTAACTTAACTCTGCATCTTCACCTCTTTGAGGATAGCCTATTTTAAAAATATGATACTCTCTTAAGCCTTCTAGTGAAGCTTTTTTACTGAGGTTGTTTATGGTTGCGTCAACCATTTTTGCATTTCTTATCATGATACGGTGGTTGTTAGTGACATCAAGTAAAATCGTATATATAAAGGTTACTTTACTTATAATGTAGAGATGATGCTCTCCATGTGAAAAAGAGATAACATCTCCATCTTCGAGCATCTTAGAGTTTAAAATAACCATACCATAGTACAAGTCAGGTGCCCAAATAGAGTTTGTAAGCGCTAAAAAAGCGATCACGAGTCCAAAAAGCCCTGTGGTCTCAAGAAGAGAAGTAAAACCCCATATTTTAATAATATACATCAAAATCATAAGACTTATTACAACTAAGAGTAGAAGATTTACCATACGAGAACTGTATGAGTCATAGTATATTTTAGCATCATCTACATCTTTGCTAATACCAAATTTGGCCTTTGTATAAAGTGTAGCAAGAGAGTAAAAGATAATTCCACTATATATAAGAACAATACTTAGTCCCATTTTAAAGAAGTAATTTTCATAATTCTGATTTAAAAAAAGCATTACCCAATCAAGAAAGTGAAAAAAGAAAAAAGCCAAGTTAAGTGAACGAAAAAGGGAAAGCTGTTTTGTATTTTCCTGATCAGAATTAAGAAACTTTACTATTTTAGAAGAGAGGATAAAAAGTAGTGCATTAAGTATAAATACTGTTATGTGTATGGAAGCATATTCTGAAAGTCCTAAAAATTCTATCGATAACATTCAATCACCTTGTGTAGATTTCTACCATTTTAGCATAAAGCCATAAATAACCCTTATTGTTTTATTTAATTTTAAAGAATAAGAGTTATAATTCAACATAATAAAATAAAAGGTATTAAAATGAACTCCCATACTGGATACAGAGATAGAAGATCAAATTCACAACTCTTACCAAGAATTTATCTACTTCTTGAATTTTTAATACTCTCTCTTTTGAGTTATATGTTTTACATGACAGCTACTACTCTTGGTATGTCTGAAAACCTTATCTTCACTATACTTTCTGTCATAAATACTTACTATATATTTAGACTCTATAGCAAATGCAAAAATATCTCAAAAC
>JAYEJR010000041.1:8564-14957 GCA_034660715.1 Campylobacterota bacterium
ATCGCCTCGTAGATGTAGTTAAACTGCTCTGCGTTTTCAAGTTTGTTAAACTGTAACATCATAAGTTGTATAACTGTAGTCTCTAGTAAAAGTGTTGGTGTATCGGCATTAAACTCTATGAGTTTTATAGGTTTAGAGTCTATCCCACCACTCAAGTCAAAACGACCATAGAGATGGTTCTCTCTTTCGTTTTTCCACGACTCTTTTATAAGAGGGACTAAAGAGGGAGGGATATCCAAAGCCTCAAACAGTTCATTTTCCACAACATACTGTGCACCTTTCTCATACATACTGTAAAGTTCGTTTGATGCATCGTGAAATGCCTGCACCTCTTCTTGAGTCAAAGCAATAAGCTTATCCCTTACGATGTACTCCCCATCACTATCTATATGCCAGGTAAAACCCATCTTCTCTAAAGAGTCTTTGCTTATCGGTTCTATATCTAAAAAGTTTGGCATGTTTAATCCTTAGAGCTTTGTATAAATCCAGACATGAATTCATGGGCACATAACTCTAAGTTCTTGGCATCATAGCCACCCTCTAAAAGAATCATACAGTTTTGTTTGAGTTCACCAAACAAGCTACCAATACTTCTAAAGTTCTGAGGTGTTACATAGATATACTCGTCTTGACAATAATCAGTTCCCAAGGTGTCAAAGCCTAAAGAGAGGATAACTATATCTACAGAGTTATCAATGGCATTTGCTATGAGTTCTTCCACATACTCTACATATCTCTCGCCACTAATGCCCGTTTCAAACTCTACTAAAGTTACAAACTCGTTCTCATTTTTAAAGCCAGCTTCTAGGTAAGGATAGTTTCTATGAGTGTTTGAGTTGAGTGAGTAGTAAGGCATCTCTTTTGTAGCGAACTCCAAACTTCCATCACCGATATGGTAATCTATGTCGAGTACAGCTACTTTTTTTCCTGCATTTACAAACTTTTGTGCAGCG
This sequence comes from Campylobacterota bacterium, assembly GCA_034660715.1. Classification (GTDB taxonomy): domain Bacteria; phylum Campylobacterota; class Campylobacteria; order Campylobacterales; family Sulfurimonadaceae; genus Sulfurimonas. The sequence continues at coordinate 9,518 of JAYEJR010000041.1, forward strand.
AGATAGGCATTGTTAAAAAAGCAGTACCCACCATATCTACGACGACCAGCATGATGTCCTGGAGGACGAGTCAAAACAAAAGAGCTCTTAGAAGTACTAAGCATATACTCAGTGGCGTTTAGTGCTGTATGAGCGGAATTTAGCCCTGCCTTTACACTATTAATTCCTATGGGAGTTCCTATCTCAATGCAGTACATCCCACCACGAAAATATAAAGGGGCAGAACTTAAATCTTTACGAAACAGAGGTGGTATATACTCTTCTTCCCCCTCTAGCTCTCTAGAAATATCCAGTAAAAAGTCTACATAGTCATCATCATGAATAGCCCGAACCGCTTTGTCTGAGAACTCTTCCGCATAGACCACATCTGTCTCGTAAGCAGATAACAATCCTTTTAAAATGCCATCCACACGAGAAGAGACTTCAAGATGTTTGTAGCCGGGAAGTCCGTCAGATAAGTCAATGCTTGGTTTATGTAGAGAGTGGAGTTTTGGATAGAAGTATTTCATTATTCATACTCCACTTGCATCTGAGACCCACTCTCTTCCCTTTTGTCAAAACCTTTAGAGACTCCCCAATATGAGATGATTTTTTGTAGAAGTTTTGCTGCAAAAGTTTGCGAGACGGTTGATTCTTCAGGGATGAGTTCAACTATATCCACTCCTTTAACATTTATCTTACTGTTCGTAAAAAGAGCTTCTAAAATATCGGTAGCATCATACCAGTCCATTCCTCCAGGTTGTGGTGTGCCTACACTTGGAACAAACGCCGGATTAAAGACATCCATGTCTATGCTTAGGTAAATATCTCCCTCTAAATTTCTAAGTGTTTGTAAGAACTGCTCTTTTATCTCTTGTTTTTGTAAGCTACGGTCTGAGAAAAAAGTGATGTTTTTATCTTCTTTAATTCTTTTAGCTTCCACTTCAAACATCGACCTAATCCCAGCCATCACTAGTTTATGTCCTTGCTCTAGTAGATGATAGGCTGGAGTAGCATGAGAGTACTTCTCACCCAAATATGAACTTCTTAAATCTGCATGTGCATCCAAAAAAACTATGGTGGCGTTTGAGTCTAAAACCTGCTCACTTATCATCGGAGTGATGGAGTGTTCCCCGCCTAACGTTATAAGAAGTTTGTTAGTTGTTAGTTCAAACTCTCTAATCGTCCGAGCTACCTCTTTATACTTAGAGATTTCATCTGCGACACTCACTCTTATATGTTTCATAGGCGACCATGCTAAGTCTTCATCATAGTACTCTATCTGTGCAGTTGCTTCTAGTATACCACGAGGAGCATCTTTTGTCCCTACTTTTGCACTTACTGTATCTTCGTAAGAGAATGGTAGGATTATTATGTCTGCATCATCTGTTTTCACATTTGGAAGGAGTTGATAGATCATAAGCTACTCTTTTTTATCTCTGATATAGCTATCATAAACAAGCCAAAGTGTTGAGACAACAGCTAATGTAAGTACAAAAGAGAGTTTAAAATCCCCATCAGTGTCAGCAAGTCCTATAGACTGTACAGTCTTTGAGTCACTCCAAAGTTGAAACATATCGGTTAAAGATCCCAGCGCTAAAAAAACAGATGCGATAGATACAATAACCTTTATTGCTTTTTGTTGAGACTGTGCTACAGCCTCGTTGATTTTCTTGATAGTCTCCATGCCTTTTGCTCGTTTATCTTTAAGTTGAGCTTGCAGGGAGAGCGCTTTTTTCTCCTGACGTTCAAGTGCTATGGTTTCAAAAAGTCTCTCCATCAATATTGTGTGGTCTGGATAAGTCATCATTGAACCCGCTTCAACAGTTTCAAGCAGATTTACAAGATGAAGTTTAAACTCATCGAGTTGTCCTATCTCAGCTTCGAGTCTTTGGCGAAGACCTTTGAGTTCTTTAGCTTTAAGACTCATATCTACTGCCTCTTTTCTTTTAGCTATGTTTTTAAGTTGTGTTGATGCTTGAATGTTTGAGAGGTTAAGCAGGTTTAAAACGCCAGAAGCTACCTCAACAGACTCTATAGCCTGATCAAAGACCCATACTGGCTGTTCTAGTAAGGCTATCACACCCTGATGAAGATTCATGCTTAACCATTCTGATTCGTTGTATCTGATACCCGCTAGGTTCTCATCTATAACCTCAGAGTCGTACATTATCCAGTTATCTATAGCTGAGCGAACTTCACGAACTGGCATAACAAGTGCCTTATACTGAAAGTGCTTTTCAAAGTCTTGTGAACGAAGTCGGACTACTCTATCACCAAAACTCTCTACTATTTGGTTTATACGAACAAGTGTAAATCGGTTCTGCTCTGTGTTGTAGGTAAGTGCTTTTTTATCAGGTAAAAGAGCTATATCCTTTGAATCTTTTAAAAGCCTAACTATGTCTTCACCTAGTTTTTCAAACTTTGTATCGGTATACTCGGCTAGATACTGATACTCTTCATCAAGGTTCTCTACTCGTATCTCTTCATCAAGTGCAAAAGGAGTCCCCAGAGACTGAAGGTGTCTTAAAGCCGAAAGACTAAGCCCTTCACCATCTTGTTCAAGATAGTCATTGTCTATCAAGAAGCTTATCTTCATCTCAAAAAGACCCATAGTGTAGTACTTTAACTCTACATCTGCTTCTAGGTTTTGTACTTCTCTAAACTTAGTGATACTTAAAGGATTGAGTTTAAACTTGTATGTATCTACGAACTCTATAGAAGCTAGACCCGACCATATGTCGCTCATCTCTTCGCTTACCATTTGAGTGGAACCAAGAATCTTTTCTAGTTTAGAGTAAGCTTCGCTATTCTCCTCTCCCGCGTTTAGAAGAGCTTCATTGAACTCTTCACGAATCCTATAATCAAGTGTCGAGTAGTAGTAAAACGCCACCTCTCCATTTTTTATGAAAAGCTTTCCTTCGTTTGATCGTCTATCTTCAAACCGTTTTATAACATGTATATGAGGAGCCAGATCAGAAGCTAGTCTCTCATTTCCCATCTCTTCGAGTTCACTAACTGCTTGCTGCACTTGTGAGAGTTTCACATCTAAGTCGTCATTCACTTTCCATCTGTTTAGATAGAGCTCTGAGACTATGATGATGGCGTTTGCATAGATGTTGTCTTCTTTGACTTTCTCTACTAGGTTTTTTTTGAGAACTTCTAAACATGGATCTGAACTATCTTGGTTTTTAGTATTTAAAAGCTCTAATATTGTCTCGGTTTTTAGTTTCAACTCTTTAGCACAAGAGCTCATAAGAGGTGCATAACCAGTGTATATACCACGGTCTATTCTGAGTATAGTAGCCTGCAGGTCTGCAAACTCTGCTAGCGAATCAAATATAGCAACATCCATAGAACGCAAAGATTGTGAAGCTTTAGCATACAGAGCACGAGACTCTGCATAGGAGTAGCTGATCTCTACTATGTGCTTGGCTTTTAAAAAACTACTACAAAAGAGTGTGAGTGGCGTTTTCGAAGAAGAACTAAAGTATGTAGCTCCCTCCTCAAAGGTCTCCTCTTCTAGGTACTCAAAGAACTTCTCTAATGTGTTTTTCATCTAAACACCAATATTCTTTTTTATCACGAGAGGCAGAGTAAACGCCGAAACTAAACTCTCAACACCTAAGCCTTTTAGCTCTAACTCTTTAGCAGCAGACTCGAACTTCTCTTTAAGATTTGTCTCTACTACACTCAAGTCATCACTCGCTATAACATAACCCCAAAGATGATAAAACGAAGGAACAATAACACCATAACTTCTAACATCACCAAAAACGCGACCCATCATCTCTCGTATGTGTTTATGGTTTTGTGACTCTTTCGTATCAAGTGCCCCACCCTGAGTAGCTATGATGGCATTTTGATTAAGCAGTGGTTTAAGTGTTTTGTAAAGTCCTTCCCCATAAAGAAACGCAGCAGGAGAATCCCAATCGTCCACATCTATAAGATCACCGATAACTACATCAAACTTCTCAATACAAGATGCTAAGTACTCGTTGATATCCATGTAGAGAACTTCTAAACGCGAGTCACTAAACGCCGACTCTCCCCATGAAGGGATATACTCTTTACACAACTCTACAAACTCTTCATCAATGTCTACCATCACAACTTTCTCAACAGATTTATGAGCGAGAACTTCACGAGCTGTAGCACCCTCACCACCACCCATTATAAGTACTGTTTTTGGATGAGGATGTGCTAACATAGCAGGATGAACAAGAGCTTCATGATACATCTGCTCATCAGATTCGCAAGACTGTATATCACCATCAAGACTTATACAAACGCCATGCATTTTTGACTCAAAGAAGAGGTACTCTTGAAAAGGTGTTTTTCCTTGAACAAGTACCTTTTCTATACGGCGTTCAACACTGTCTGAGACATTTGCGTTTTGTCTGTAATTTATCATTTAGTTATTTCCTTTTTGATACTCTTCATACTCTTTAACCACGTCAAAAATAGCAGAAGTTAGATGAGTGAGTTCTTCTTTACTCATCACAAATGGAGGCATGATGTAGACAAGATTTAAAAATGGTCTTACCCAAACACCATGTGTTATAAATGCTGGAGTCATAAAACTGAGGTCTACATCTTCATTTAACTCCACAACACCGATAGCACCAAGAGTACGAACCTCTTTTACTATGTCAAGTTCTTCACATTTTTTTAGTTCTATATCTAACTGAGTTTGGATATTTAAAACTCTTTTCTGCCATGGAGAGTTTAGTAATAGTTCTAAAGAGGCATTTGCAACTGCACATGCAAGAGGGTTCGCCATAAAAGTTGGTCCATGCATCAGAACATTTCCACCGGCTTCTACACCTTGCATAACTTTTTTGCTTGTAAGAGTTGCTGCAAGTGACATGTAGCCACCAGTAAGAGCCTTTCCAACACAGAGAATATCAGGAACGATGTCAGCATACTCATGAGCAAAGAGTTTTCCCGTTCGTCCAAAACCAGTCGCTATCTCATCGAGTATGAGAAGTACATCATATTCACTACAGAGTTCTCCCACTCGTTTAAGCAACATAGGAGAATAGATTCTCATACCGCCAGCACCTTGTACTATAGGCTCTAGTATAACCGCCGCTATTTGAGCATGATTCTCTTTAAGTTTTATTTTAAAATCTTCTATATACTTTTCATCCCACTCATCATTAAACATACAAGAAGGAGCCTCTGCAAATATGTTTTTATGAAGTACATCTTCAAACGCCGAATGCATTCCCGTTATAGGGTCGCAAACACTCATAGCTCCAAGAGTGTCACCATGGTAACCCTTACTAAACGCCAGTATCTTACTTTTATTTTTATTGCCCTGAGAACTCCAGTACTGAAACGCCATCTTCAGAGCCACTTCTACACTTACACTTCCAGAGTCACTAAAGAAGACATACTCTAAACTCTCATCTGTAATTTCAAGCAGAGTTTGAGCAAGTTTTATGGCGGGCTCGTG
>JAYEJR010000042.1:0-14955 GCA_034660715.1 Campylobacterota bacterium
CAGTCGAAATAGATTATTCTATTTGAAGTATTATTACTCTGAGGAGAGAAAATGAAAAGAACGATTAAATTAGCAGTAGTAGCTGCATTAGCTTTAGGTGCAACATCTGCATTCGCAACAAATGGTGACGTTATGATTGGTCAAGGTGCTAAGGCACGTTCAATGGGTGGTACTGGTATAGCTAAAAGCTTTGGTGCAGAATCAGCTTTAGTGAATCCTGCAAACATTTCTTCTGTTAAAGATATGGAAGCTACAATTTCTGTTACATATTTTGCTCCAGATGTTAAACTTGGCTCAAATGCTAGAGCAAATATTAATAATGCATTTGCTGAGGCTGCAATACCATCTCCTGGTCCTTACTCAAGTTCTGATATAGTAATGGGTGACTCTGGTTCTGGTTCTAGTGTAATACCTGAGGTTTATTTTGCATCTAAATTAGGTGATAAATTTACAACTGGTATAGCAATAGCTGGTACAGCTGGTATGGGTACAGACTATACTAATGAAACTACTAATGGTTCATTTGGTATGATGACTGCTCTTTCTTTACTTAAAGTTGCTGTTCCTGTTTCTTATAACATAAATGGTGGATTAACTCTTGGTGCTGCTGCAATTATGCAGTATGGTTCATTAGAAATGAGTCATGACACAATGCCAAGTGGAAAAAGAGAGAATGGTACATCTACAGATATTGGTTATGGTTATGAAGTAGGTTTAAACTATACTAATAGTGGCTTAACTTTAGGTGCTGTATATAAATCACCAATTGCGATGAGTTATGAAAATACTATTGGTGCTTCTTTAAATGACTTTGGTGTTTCTGGAGCAATTACTTCAGGAGATTCTTTAGAACAACCAGAAGAGAGAGGTCTTGGTATTGCTTATGCTATTGGTGCTAGTACACTTACTGCTGATTATAAAACTATTTTTTGGGGTGATGCAAAAGGTTACTCTGATTTTGGTTGGGAAAACCAAGATGTATATGCTGTAGGTTATGAGTATGCTGCTAAAAGCTGGGCATTCCGTGCAGGTTACAACTATGCTAAATCTCCAATTGTTGAACAAGATGGTAGTAAAACAGGTAGTGCAACTTCTAACCCTGGTGGAAACTATGTTGGTGCAGTAAAAAACTTTTTTAACATGGCAGGATTCCCTGGTATAGTTGAAACTCATTATACTATTGGTGGTGGTTATGATATTACTGAAGCATTAACATTAGATGGTTCATTTATTTATGTTCCAGAAACTAGTGCATCTTATAATACTTCAGGATTAACTGAAGGTGCTGCATTTAATTTAGGACAAGCTGTTGGTGGTTTAACACCTGCTCAAGCTGCAGGAGTAGCATCAGGTACTGCTTCATCAAGTGCAGATGTAACTCACTCACAAATGGCTCTTACTTTAGCTGTAAGTTACGCATTCTAATAAAAAAGAAATTCTCCTTTCTTTTACAATGTCGCCTTTAGGCGGCATTACATTTTTACTTAACTATCTTAAATATTTAGCTTAAGTTATCAAATAAGACAACTTTCATAATAATTTACGCTAGAATATCTACAGTCAGTTTGTGATTATTTTTTGATAATAAGCACAAATATAAATAATAAGGAAACTAAATGAACACAATAATAAAATCAACACTACTACTTTCTGTTGCTACAGCAGTTGCATTCGCTGCACCAGCAGTACGTTTTAATGAAATTCCAGGCGATATGGAAGAAAAATACGAAAAAGAGTTCTTGCCAGCACTTGAAGATGCAACTGGTTTTTCTCTTTCTGATCCACATGAAAAAATCAATGATGCATATAAAGATCGTTACGGTAATCCAGAAGATCCAGACTATGATAAAGCTTGGACAACTAACTTAGATAATCTAGGTTTTTTCTCTATATCTAATGATGTAGCATTACATCCAATTTTACTAAGTTCACCTCAAGCTGCTGGTTTTCAACCGTTTAATCTTCACATATATAAAACAGTTACAGAAGACGTAACTTATATAGGACATGTTGATCCTACAACTATGCTAGATATCACAGGTGTAACAAACAAGGCTGATAGAAAAGCTTACATCGATATGTACAAGCCATTAGATGAGTTTGTAACTAAAGAGTTTGGTGGAAAAGTTGTTACAAGCGAATATGCTAAACTTCCAGCACAACCAATGATGACTTTTGAAGTTCCTGTTGATAGAAGTGGTGACATCGTTGAGTGGGCTGAAGGTTTTCAAGAAGGTTTAGAAGAAGCATTTGAAGAGAAGAAGTATATCATTGCTGGATTTAAAAACTTTAAAGAGACATATGAAGAAGATTTAGAGATGCCTTTTGAGAAGTACGACCAGTTCTTTGTATATGGTCTATGTCACTTCACTTACTCTTATAACATTTTCAATAAAGGTCGTCCAGATGCTGGTGCTTTTGCTCCATGTGCAATGTACTTCTATATAGAAAAAGGTTCTAATAAAATGATGGTAGGTATGCCACGTTTAGAATCATGGTTAAATGTAATGGAAATCAAAGACGCTACTATGAGAAAATCTGCAATGGATTTAGATGTTGAAATCATCTCTATTATGAAAGCATTAGGAGCTAAAGAGATATGAAAAAACTATTTACTTTAATAGCATCAGTAGCTGTTTTATCTTTTACAGGTTGTTCAACAGGTGCAGCTAATCCAGATGCTAAATCTGGACTAGAGGGAACTGTAGTAAATACTTACCTTGTAGGTGAGTATGTAAATGCTAAAGATGCTCAAGCTAAACTAGAGTCTGCTGGTTTTGAGGTTATAGCATCTTATAAGTCAGTTAAAAAAGGGACTACATTAGTTTTCACTAATGATGCTCTTAAAGCTGAAGCAGCTAAACCTGGTCGTGCTTATGCAGCCGTTTCTCGTCTTTTTGTAGATGATAAAGAGAAAATGATTAGTTTCACTAATCCTGTGTACTTCGGAAAAGCATTTATGCAAGATGAGTATAACCATTCAGTATTCAATGGTGTTCTTGAAAGTATTAACACTGCATTTCCTGGTCTAAAAGCATCTCCTGATGAGTTAGAGTTTGATGGTTTAGCTGACTATCATTTTATGGTCGGTATGCCTTATTATGCAGATCCTGATGAATTAGGTAAGCCTAATACTACAACAGCTGATGCTGTAGCTAAAGCTAAGGGATACAAAAAAGGAAAGGCTGTTATTTTTGAACTTAAGCTTTCAGAGACAAGTACTCTTTTAGGGTATGACCTTGGAAAACGTACAAAGAAATTTGTGAAAAAGATTGGTCGTGCTAATGCAGCCATTTTACCATGGTGTGTAGCTATTGATAATGGTCAGGCTAAAGCTCTAAATGCGAAATACTACATCGCTTTATCTTACCCACTTCTTGATATGGGTGGATTTATGGGGATTGCTACTGTTCCAGGTGCAATTACTAAAGATTTAGAAAAAGCTTTCAAAAAGTAATCTATTCACACCTCTTAAACGCCATCTCTCTTGATGGTGTTTTTCTCTACTATTTATAACAAAGAAAAAAGGGAAAAATCATGAACAAAATTTTACTATTACTATCATTTCTATTTATTGGGTTTAGTAACCTTATGGCTAAAGATATAAGCACATACCTCATTGGAGACTATGTTGATACTAAGACTGCTTCTAAGCAGCTTCAAGATGCAGGTTTTGAAATTATTTCAGAGTACTCAAGTGTAAAAAATGGGGTTACACTTGTTTTTACTAATGAGGCTTTAAAGTCTGAAGGTGCTAAAAGCAAACGTGCCCATGGAGCTATACTTCGTCTTTTTATTGATAACAAAGAGAAGATGATTAGTTTTACTAATCCAGTTTACTTTGGAAAAGCATTTATGCAAGATGATTATAATCCTAAAGTATATGAAGCACAATTAGCATCAATAAATAAAGCATTTACTGGACTTAAGGGTTCTGTAGATAAGCTAGATGAAGATGACATTTCTGATTATAATTTTATGATGGGTATGCCTAATTATGAAGACAGTGACAGTCTTGGAGAAGGTTCTACAGCAGAGCTATTAAAAAAAGCTCAGGATTATAAAAAAGGAAAGTTACATCTTTTTACATTGAAGCTAAGCAATGATAGTTATTTAGTTGGATATGACTTAGGAAAACGTACTAAAAAGTTTGTGAAAAAGATTGGTCGTGCGAATGCAGCAGTTTTACCTTATTGTATAAGTATTGAAAAGGGAGAGGCGACTTCTTTAGAGGCTAAGTACTATTTAGCTCTTTCTTATCCATTACTCACAATGACCAAGTTTACGACTATTGCAACTGTTCCAGGTGCAATTAAAAAAGATTTAGCTAAACCTTTTAAGTAGGGTTAGTTTAGGCTACACCACACTTACTCTTTAAGGGTGGTGGTGTACCAGATACCTAAACCATTACCGCTTCGCGTTTACCCTCTTTTATCTCACCGATTAAGTAACCATCTGTTTTAGCTAAAATTGTCTCAACACTAGACTCTTCAACTACAAGTATCATACCAACACCCATGTTGAATGCTCTAAACATTTCATCACGATCAACATGTTCACTCATAAGTTCAAATATAGGAAGTACTTTAATAGCGTCTTTTTTAACTTCAGCCATTAAGTTCTCAGGAAGTACACGAGGAAGGTTTTCAACGATACCTCCACCTGTGATGTGTGCCATAGCAACGATATCATCTCTACACTCTTTAAACATCTTTACATAGATATTTGTTGGTTCTAAAAGAGTCTCTATTAATGGCTTACCATTAAAGTCTTCATTAAAGTCAAGACCCATTTTTTCAAAAAGAACTTTTCTAGCAAGTGAAAAACCATTTGAGTGAAGACCTGAAGATGGAAGTGCTATAAGTTTGTGACCAGGACGAACTAATGAAACTCTATCCATTTCAGATTTTTCTGCTACACCAACTGCGAAACCAGCTAAGTCATAGTCATCTTCTGAGTACATTCCAGGCATTTCAGCAGTCTCTCCACCGATAAGTGCACACTCACTACGTTTACAACCCTCAGCGATACCAGCAACAACATTAGTGGCGTTTACTACATCAAGTTTACCAGTTGCATAATAGTCAAGGAAAAAAGAGGGTGTTCCAAAGTTACATAGTAGGTCATTCACACACATAGCAACTAGATCAATACCAACAGTGTTATGAATACCACTATCTATAGCTAGTTTAAGTTTTGTTCCAACGCCATCAGTTGCAGCAAGCATAACAGGTTCTTTAAAGCCAGTTGGTAGCTCAAATGCTCCAGCAAATGAACCTATCCCACCCATTACACCTGGGATCTTTGTTGCTTTAACTAGAGGTTTTATATTTTCAACAAAGCTATTGCCTGCATCTATATCGACACCAGCATCTTTATAACTAATTTGACTCATTGTTTGTCTCTCCATTTTGAGGTAAATCACATTTTTTAGTAATGATACATAATGGACAAAAGTTCACAATTCCTGCTAAAAGAGGGAGTATACCTAGATAGAACCAATTGATTCCTGTAACTATTCCAGCTATAATTAATGCTATTCCAACAACGATACGAACAATTCTGCAATTTTTTCTGATTTTGTAAAAATCCATTCTCTTACCTTTAACTTTTTATAAATATTGCGTAATTATATCTTTATTAAGTAAAATTAATCCAAAAGTGGTTAAAATCGCGGTAATAAATAAGGAAGAATTAATATGAAAGATTTTAAATATAACGAAATGATGGTTCATGTAGCTTTATGTACAAATAAAAACCCTCAAAATGTCTTAATAATTAGTGCTGATGCATCAGCAATGGTTAAAGAAGTTGAAAAACATACTGATATAGCTTGTAAAGTTATTGCATCTGATATTGATGCTCTTCGTAATGAAGATGAAAATGCTTACGATGTTGTAATTTCAGAACTTGAGAGTGATGCTGTAGCTTTAGCTCACATCAACCGTGTACTTCAAGAAGATGGTTTAGTTGTAACTACTCATCCTGCACTAGATGCTGTAGAAGATAACAAAGGTTTAATGAGTAACTTAGGTAAATATGCAAAAGTTGTTATGCCTTTTAACCTTGGAAATGGAGAGACTGCACTTTTAGCTTCTAAAGAGTATCATCCAACTGCAGATATCATTTTACAGCGAAGTGATATGCTTGATGGTCTAGACTACTACAACTGTGATGTTCATCCGGCAGCTTTTGCAATGGGTAACAATGTAAGACGTGATTACCTAGGCATTATTAAAAACTAATGGCGTACGAGTATGCTATTGCCCTAACGGGAAGTATTGCTACTGGAAAAAGTACTGTTGCATCACTCTTGAGTCTAAACGGGATGAGAGTGATAGATGCAGATACAATAAGCCATGAGATTCTTGATGCAAATGCATCTTGGGTTCAAGAGACATTTGGAGATGAGTACTTAACTGGTTCTAAAGTAAATAGAGCTAAATTAGGTGAATATATCTTTTCTCATTCAGAGGCAAAAAAAACCTTAGAAGACTTTTTACATCCAAAAATACAAGATGAAATACTTAAACGAAGTGAAAAACAAGACACTTTTAAATTTCCATACCTTATAGATATCCCTCTTTTTTTTGAAAATAACAACTATGATATAGAAGATAGTGTTGTTGTTTATACTCCCAGTGAAGTTCAATTAGAACGCTTTATGAAACGTAATGGGTATGATAAAGAAGAGTCTTTAAGAAGAATAGCTACTCAGTTTCCAATAGAAGAGAAACGTGATCGTGCTACTTGGGTTATAGACAACTCAGGAAACTTAAAACACCTTCAACAAGAAGTAGAAGATTTTGTTGAAATTATAAAGAAAAAATATCTTTAAAGAGAAGAATAAATGATAATTCATAAATATAGTGCAAGTGGAAATGACTTTGTTATATTTCACTCAAATACTAAAAAAGATAGAAGTGAATTAGCTAAAGAGCTATGCCATCGTCAAAATGGTATAGGTGCAGATGGACTTATTGTTATACTTCCTCATAGTGAATATGATTTTGAATGGGAGTTTTATAATGCTGATGGAAGTCATGCTAATATGTGTGGCAATGGTTCACGTGCAGCTGCACACTATGCATTTAACAACTCATTAGCACCTCAAAGTATGAGCTTTTTAACTGGTGCTGGTGTTATAAACGCTAGTATAAGTGATAACACTGACACTAACGCAATGGTTTTGAGTGAGCTTACTCCTCCGCAAGTGATAGATAAGAGGATAGAGTTTAATGGTAACTCTTGGTGGCTTTTAAATACGGGTGTTCCACATTTAGTTTGTATCAAAGAGAGTGTTAGTGAGTTTGATATAGAAGAGGCAAGAGAATTACGTTATAAGTACAATGCCAATGTAAATATTACTTGTGTTGAAGGTGAAAATTTAAGAGTTAGAACATATGAACGTGGTGTTGAAGATGAGACACTTGCTTGTGGTACTGGAATGGCTGCTTGTTTTTATCGAGCTTTGAGTGAAAAACTTATAAGTGAAAAAATAGAAGTTTATCCGACTAGTGGAGAGACTCTACATCTTGGGATGAATGAGAGAACGATTACTTTTGAAGGTCGAGTAAAGAGAACGTTTACTACAGAGTGGAATATAGCTGAGTAGTTGGGTTTTATAACCCAGCTGCTTCAACTATTTTCGCTTGATGATCTGTTATAAGAGGTTCAACAACTTCATCTAGAAGTCCCCCACCCATAATTTCATTTAAGCGATAAAGTGTAAGATTGATTCTGTGATCACTCATACGGTTTTGTGGGTAGTTGTAAGTACGAATACGTCCAGATCTATCTCCACTTCCTACTTGTGCAGCACGTTCTGCTGCATTTTCAGACTGCTGTTCTTGCATTTGTAAGTCAAAAAGTCTTGCTTTAAGAACTTTCATTGCTTTTTCACGGTTTTTATGTTGTGATTTTTGATCTTGATTAGTTACTACTAAACCTGATGGTAAGTGAGTAATCCTAACAGCTGAATCGGTAGTATTTACCGACTGACCACCACAACCAGATGAACGCATAACATCTATCTTTAAGTCTTTTTCTTCGATCACTACTTCAACATCATCAACCTCAGGCATAACTGCTACTGTTATTGCTGATGTATGAACACGACCTTGAGACTCTGTTGCTGGAACACGCTGAACTCTATGAGTCCCGCCTTCGTATTTCAACCGACTATAAACCTGTTCACCTTTGATAAGTGCTGTAACTTCTTTATATCCACCTGCGTCAGATGGTGAAGTGCTTATGATCTCTATTTTCCAACCACGAAGGTCAGCATAACGAGTATAAGCATCAAAAAGGTCTCCAACAAAGATAGCTGCTTCATCCCCACCAGCACCAGCACGAAGTTCCACAATGATATTTCTATCATCATTAGGATCTTTTGGTAGAAGAAGCATTTTAATCTCTTCTTCTATCTCTGGTTTTTGTGGTTCTAGCTCTTTAAGCTCCTCTTTTGCCATTTCGCCCATTTCAGCATCACTTAGCATCTCTTTTGTATCTGCAATATCTGAGATTAAAGTTTGATACTCTTTTGCTTTTTCAACGATTGGTAAAAGATTTGATTGTTCTTTGGAAAGTTCTGTCATACGTTTTATGTCAGAAGTGATGTCAGGTGAACTTAGCAGATCGCTAAGTTCGTTATAGCGGGTGATAAACGGTGTGAGTTTATCTGCTAACATATAGGGTTAGCCTTATATAGCGTTTACAGCTCTGTGTAGACGACTTACTTTTCTAGCTGCAGTCTCTTTTTTAAGAACACCTTTGCTTACAAATTTGTGAATTTGTTGGTTAGCTATTTTTAAGTTAGCAGTTGCTTCTTCTTTGTTTCCTGCTTCGATTGCAGTACGAACATCTTTAACGATATTTTTAAGACGAGTTCTGTAGAAACGGTTACGCTCTGTACGAACGATAGTTTGACGAATTCTCTTAATTGATGACTTGTGATTTGCCATTATTAGTCCTTTTTGGAATTTAAGTGCGCAATAATAGCTTAAAAATAATTAATTACAAGTTAAAGGATGAGAGAAACTTGAATATTTTACTTATCTAATATTATTATGTTAAAATACATCACTTTAAAAATGGATATAAACTATGAAATTATTTGGAACAGATGGCGTTAGAGGTGAGGCTGGTACTTTTTTAAGTGCAGAGGTGGCTATGAAAGTTGCTATGGCTGCTGGGATATACTTAAAGTCTACATCTGTGACAAATAGAATACTTATCGGTAAAGATACACGACGCAGTGGCTATATGATAGAAAATGCGATAGTAAGTGGCTTAACGGCTGTTGGATATGATGTAATAGAAGTTGGTCCTATGCCTACCCCTGCGATAGCTTTTATCACTGAAAACATGCGTTGTGATGCAGGAATAATGATAAGTGCTTCTCATAACTCTTTTGAAGATAATGGAATTAAGCTCTTTGATGGTCATGGTGACAAGTTCCCTAAAGAGGTAGAGAAGAAGATTGAAGAGATCTACTTTGATAGTGAAAAAATTCATGAAGCTCAGGTAACTGCAAAGGCAATTGGAAAAGCAAAACGTATTGATGATGTGATTGGACGTTATATCGTTCAGTTGAAAAATTCGTTTCCTGTTTCAATGAGCCTTCAAGGAATGAGAATAGTACTTGATGCATCAAATGGTGCAGCATATAAAGTTGGTCCAACAGTTTTAGAAGAGTTAGGTGCCGATGTGATAGTTCTTCACAACAAGCCAGATGGTTTTAACATTAACGA
This sequence comes from Campylobacterota bacterium, assembly GCA_034660715.1. Taxonomy (GTDB): domain Bacteria; phylum Campylobacterota; class Campylobacteria; order Campylobacterales; family Sulfurimonadaceae; genus Sulfurimonas. The sequence goes on from JAYEJR010000042.1 coordinate 9,753, forward strand.
AGGGTGTGGTGCACTTCATCCTAAAGATGTTAGTGAGGCTGTTGTTAGATATAGAGCAGACTTAGGTATAGCTCTTGATGGAGATGCAGATAGACTGGTCGTTATAGATGAAAAAGGAGAGGTTGTAGATGGTGATCAACTTCTTGGTGCACTTGGAGCACATCTAAATAAGCTAGGTATACTTAAAGGTGGTGGTATTGTTGCTACTGTTATGAGTAATCAAGGTCTTGATGATTATATGAGTGAAAATGGACTTAAGTTGTGGCGTTCAGATGTTGGGGATAAGCATGTTCTAGAGATTATGAAAAAAGAGGGTATTAACTTTGGTGGAGAGCAGAGTGGTCATGTTATCATGAGTGACTTTGCAAAGACTGGAGATGGACTTGTATCGGCACTACAGGTTTTAGCACTTCTAATAGACACAAAGAAAAATGCTTCAGAGGTTCTAAGACCTTTTAGTCTCTATCCTCAAAAACTCGTAAACATCAAGGTAAATGTGAAAAAACCTCTTAATGAAATAGCTGGTCTAGAGGAAAAACTTACAGCCTTAGATAAGCTAAATATTCGTCACCTAGTTCGCTACTCTGGAACAGAGAATAAACTTCGCGTTTTATTAGAAGGCAAAGAAGCAAAACAGATGAATAAAGAGATGGATAAACTTATAGAATTTTTTCAAAAAGCTTTAAATGCATAATCATACACTAAGATTATCAGCGGTTCTATTTTTTACATTAATAGGTATTTTTATAATAGACCAAAATATAAAGATGCTTTTTGTGGATGGCTTTCGATACTATACAGAGTGTATAGACTTAATACTTGTTTACAATAGAGGTGTGGCATTTTCAATGTTCGCTTTTTTAGCAGAGTATTTGAAGTATATACAGTTGGTACTTGTAACAGGTGTGCTAGGATATATATTTTACATGAATAAACTTTGTTATGCACTGCCTGCTGGTCTTCTTTTGGGTGGGGCTTTCTCAAATATATATGATAGGTTTATTCATGGTGGGGTTGTAGATATGGTCTACTGGCACTGTGGTTTTAACTTTGCGGTTTTTAACTTTGCTGATGTCATGATAGATGTAGCAGTTGTTTGGATACTTCTTTTAAACTTTAAACCGCATCTTTGTAAAAGCTAATTAAAAGCACTTTTTAGGTATTATTGTCCAAAATAATAGTTATATAACTATGTATAACAAACATACTAAAGGAAATTGATGGAAATCAAATCAAACAAAATCGACACTGCTAATGCTGAAATTGAAGCTACAATCTCAATGGATGAGGTAAACGCTAACTTAGAGAAAATTGCTAAACAACTAAGTAAAACTGCTAATGTTCAAGGTTTCCGTAAAGGTAAAGTACCTGTAGCTATAGTTAAAAAACAGTATGGTCAAAAACTTGTTGAAGATGCTGAAGCTGAAGCTCTTCGTGGTGTACTAGCACAAGGTTTAGAAGAACTAAGTATTTCTAATGACTCATTAATTGGTGAGCCTAACATTACTAAATTTGACAAAAGTGATGACAAAATTGAAGTAGCTGTTAAAGTTGCTATGCGTCCAGTTGTTGATCTTTCAACTCATGCTTCATTTGTGCCAGACTTCACAAAACCAGAAGTAAGTGATAAAGATGTAACTGCAAGAATCACTGACCTAGCACAACAGAGTGCTCCTTTAGTAGACATCAAACGTAACCGTAAAATGAAAGAGGGTGACACTGCTGTTATCGACTTTGAAGGTTCTATTGATGGTGAGTTATTCCAAGGTGGAGCTGGTCAAGATCACGCACTACTTTTAGGTTCTAACCAGTTCATCCCAGGTTTTGAAGATCAACTTATCGGTGTGAAACGTGATGAGGAAGTTGTAATTAAAGTTACTTTCCCTGAGAACTACGGTGGAGATTTAGCTGGTAAAGATGCAGAGTTTAAAGTAACAGTTAAACAAGTTCAAGTAAAAGAAGATGTTGAAATCAATGATGAACTTGCTCAAAAAATGATGCCAGGTGAAGAGGGTGCTAACCTTGAAGAACTTACTAAACAAGTAAAAGTTCAACTTGAAAACGAAGCACTAGGAAAACTTTATAATGAAGATTTAAAACCTAAACTTCTTGAAAAACTAGTTGACTCTTTATCATTTGACCTTCCTACTTTTGTTGTTGAACAAGAGATTGATATGGCGTTAAACAAAAAAGCTGGGACTATGAGTGAAGATGAGATCAAAGAACTTCGTGAAAATGCAGACAAGTTAAATGAACTTCGTGAAACTTTCCGTGATGAAGCTGTAAGAAGTGTACGTGCTACATTTATCATCGACTCTTTAGCAGCTGAAAAAGGTGTTAAGATAGAAGAGCAAGAAGTTATGCAAACTATTTACTTTGAAGCTATGCAAATGGGTCAAGATCCTCAAAAATCTTACGAGCAGTACAAAGATGCAGGATATCTTCCAGCTATCCAAATGTCAATGGTAGAAGATAGAGTACTTTCTGGTCTTTTAAACGAAAAGATAGCATAAGTTATGAGTTACATTCCTTATGTAGTAGAAAAAACAGGACGTGGTGAGCGTTCTTATGATATCTACTCTCGTCTGTTAAAAGATAGAATTGTAATGCTAAGTGGTGAAGTGAACGATCAAGTTGCATCTACTATAGTTGCACAGTTTCTTTTTCTTGAAGCTGAAGATCCAGAAAAAGATATCTATTTCTACATCAACTCTCCTGGTGGAGTTGTAACTGCGGGAATGGCTATTTTTGATACTATGAATTACATTCGTCCAAATGTTGCTACGATCTGTATAGGTCAAGCAGCATCAATGGGTGCTTTTTTACTTTGTTCTGGTGAAAAAGGTAAGCGTTATGCTCTTCCTCATGCTAGAATTATGATTCACCAACCTTTAGGTGGTGCTCAAGGTCAAGCTACTGATATTGCTATTCAAGCTGAAGAGATTCTTCGTATGAAGAAAGAGTTAAATGGTATCATTGCTAAAAATACAGGTCAAACTGTAAAGCAGATAGAAAAAGATACAGATCGTGACAACTTTATGAGTGCTGGGGAGTCTATGAAGTATGGTATGATTGATGAAGTTTTAGTAAAGAACGATAAAGAGTAAGGATTAGTATGGCAGGTACATTAAGAAGTAGAAATCGTAGAAATATAGATGATACTCAAGAGTCAAAACCAAAAAGAACACCTGCTATAGAAGAACTAAGTATGGATAGTCCATCAAGTGATATAGAGATTTATGCAAAAGAAGTTTTACACTCTCTTATCGGGGACAACCTCCCTCCAACTCCAAACAACTTTTCTCTCTATTTTGATAGACTACTAGAAGAGAAAAGTGAAACCCTTCGAAAACAGATACACTCCATGTTAGAACTTGAAGAGAGCAATGATGCTGAGAGTACTATTATTTTAGAACAGAGCCTTAAACAAGGGTTTGGTTCTATAAAAAGCTTACTTGGTGTTACTGCAAATTTATATAAAAATATGTCATTAATGACAAAGATTTTAGATAAAAGAAAAAAAGAGTTAGGACAAGGTCCTGAAATTCAAGAAGCAGTAGATATTATAGCTGTACTTGAAGGTGATGTCTCAAAACTTAACTCTATCGTAAAATCACAAAGTTCTCAGATGAAGAGTATCTATGATGACACAGCAAAGATTGTTAAGAGTGTTGAGAATGAAACAATTTTTGACAACCAGTTTGGTGTATATAATAAACGCTACCTCTTAACTAAGGTCGAACAAGAGATAGGACTTATAAAAGAGTTCTCCCATAAAAGTTCCCTTATCATGATAGAGCTTGATCGTAAACTTAAAAAAAGTGTAAATAACGAAAAAGCAATACTCCTCATGACAAGAACTGTTGCAAGACTGCTTTTAAAAACATCTAGAAGAAGTGATATTGTTGCGCACTATGGGAATGGAATATTCTCAATGTTATTAAAACATACCGATTTAGAGAGTGCTAAGAAAGCGAGTGAAAGGCTCTGCTATTTAGTGTCAAACTCCAACTTCTTTTTAGCGGATCGAGAGATTCAGTTAAAGCTCTCTATAGGCGTAACAGATGTTGACTCTGAACACTCTGCGCAAGAGATTATAGTAAGTGCAATGGATGGAGTGGAAAAAGCTTATAAAGACACAAGCATTGACTATGCAGTTTCACTAAGATCTTAAGAGGAATAGATGCAATTAACTATAGTAGAGTATCCAAATAAAAAACTTAGAGAGATATCGCAAGAGGTAAAAGTTTTTGATGAAAAGCTGCATCAACTTCTTGATGCGATGTATCCTCTTATGATAGAGACAAATGGAATAGGTTTAGCAGCTATTCAGGTGGCTAAAGCAGTAAGAGTTCTGATACTAAACATACCAGATGAAGAGGGTGAACAGCATGCTGAAAACCTTTTAGAGATTATCAACCCTGTTGTAAGTCATGCAGAGGGTGAAGCGGTATATCAAGAGGGGTGCTTGAGTGTTCCAAAGTTCTATGAAGATATAAATAGATTTGAGACATTAACACTTAACTATCAAGATAGAGATGGAAATACGCAAACCTTAGAGGCTGATGGGCTCTTAAGTATAGCTATTCAACATGAGATAGATCATCTTGAGGGTATTCTTTTTATAGATAAACTCTCCTACTCTCGCCGTAAAAAGTTTGAAAAAGAGTATAAACGCATGCTCAAAGAGAGAAAAAGCTCTTAAAATATGACACTTTGTCATATTTCTTCCCTGTACAAATTAATCAAGATATTATAATAACAATCTATACAAAGGTTGTTATGATGAAATCACTTAGATGTGCTACATATGAAGGCATAGATGCAAAAATTGTGAGTGTGGAGTCTACACTCACAAAAGGTCTTCCCTCTTTCTCCATAGTTGGCATGGCTTCTACAGATATAACTGAGTCTAAAGAGCGAGTCAAATCAGCACTACTCAGTAATGAGTTCACTTTTCCTCCTAAGCGCATAACATTCTCTCTAGCTCCCTCCGAACTCTCCAAGTCAGGGTCTCATTTTGACCTAGGTTTGGCTCTTCTAATCCTTTTAAACACACTTGAGAATGATTTAAGTGAGTGGTTTGTGTTTGGAGAGTTGGGACTTGATGGCGCTGTCAAGGAAAATATACAGCTCTATCCTCTCATTCTTTCTTTAGCAAATCAAGGTCTAATTAAAAAAGTTATCGTTCCTTTTGAATCAC
>JAYEJR010000043.1:0-3081 GCA_034660715.1 Campylobacterota bacterium
TTAACTGTATTGGGATTATTAAACAACTTCCGATCGCAAAAGATCCGTTAACTGCCATTACTATAAATGCACAGCTTCCTCATAGAATATCTTTAGTTGCTAGAAGTGCTAATGCAAGATTAATCCATATTAGTACTGACTGTGTATTTAATGGAGTTGATGGTAAGTATGTGGAAGAGGACTCTTCAAATGCTGAAGATATTTATGGAAAAACAAAGTATTTAGGTGAGGTTACCTATCCTCACTGTATTACATTAAGAACATCTATTATTGGACATGAACTTAAAACAGAGTTTAGTCTTATTGATTGGTTTATGAGTCAAAAAGATGAAATAAATGGATTTACAAAAGCTATTTATAGTGGATTCCCAACATACGAGATGGTAAATATTATTACAAACTATGTCATCCCTAATGACACCTTGAGTGGACTTTACCATGTATCGAGTGAGGCTATCTCAAAATATGATCTATTAATGATTATGAAAGATGTATACAAAAAAGATATTACAATCAAGCCTTATGATGATTTTGTCCTAGATAGATCTCTAGACTCGAGTAAGTTTATGAAGGTTACAGGATATAAAGCACCTCTGTGGAAGAGTATGTTAGAGGATATGCACAACCATGTGATGAATGACGAGTGTTATAAAAATAAGTCTTTTAGAAAATAGTTTATGAAGAAAAAAATTTTAATAGTCACAGAGTACTTTTATCCTGAAGAGTTTAAAATAAATGAAATAGCATTAGCATGGAAAGAGAAAGGTTATGAAGTAGATGTACTTACAAACTTTCCAACATATCCAGCAGGAAAAATTTTTGATGGATATGAAAATAGATGGTATCAAAAAGATGACTATAACGGCATCAATGTATATAGAATAAAGTCCGTGACAGGATATAGGGATAGCCTTTTTAAAAAACTCTTGAAATATTTCGTTTTTATGTTTTTAGGAAGTTTTGTCTCTCTTAAAATTGGAAAACGTTACGATTATATATTTGGTTTTGACATCGCAGCGTTGAGTGGGATGGTTCCGGCCATACTGCTTAAGAAGTTTTATAAGAAAAAGGTTACGCTCTGGATTCAAGACGTTTGGCCTGATAGCGTATATGCGTATGGCTTTAAAAAGACAAAACCATTAAGCTTTTTTCTTGATGGATTTGTAAAGTTTGTCTATAGACATAGTTCAAATTTTGCTGTTTCAGGAAAAGGGTTTATAGAAAAAGTGCAAGCGTACTCGACCAATAAAGAGATAGAGTATTTACCTAATTGGGCGGATGAGTTTAATAAAGACTTAGAACCGTTTGTTTTTTCTGAGGAGAAAAAGGTGCACTTTACTTTTGCGGGTAATGTTGGAAAAGTGCAAAACCTTGGAAACATCATTGAAGCTTTTAGCTCACTACCCGAGGATGCTCTTCTGAGGTCTCAATTTAACGTTATTGGAGATGGCTCAGAATTAGAACACCTCAAGAACCTTGTTGAAAATAAGGGGCTTAAAAATATTGTTTTTTGGGGAAGGAAACCAAGAGACGAGATGTATAAATATTTTCAAGCAAGTGATTTTTTGATTGTTTCGCTTATAGATAAACCTATATTTTCATTAACAGTACCCGCTAAAGTTCAAACGTACATAGCGGCTCAAAAACCAATTCTTGCCATTATGAATGGAGATGCAGCAAACATAATTAATGAAAACAACCTTGGCTTTAGCGCTCACCCTAGCGACATAGATGAAATTTCGAAGATTATAATGGAAGCTATTGCCACAGATGAAGAAACATTAGAAAAATTTACAAAGAACTGTAAGCATCTTACAGGTACTACGTTTAATAAAGAGATTATTATTGACTCTTTGTTAAAATTATTAACGCGGTAGAGCTATGAATATAACGTTAACAGGCGCAAGAGGATTTATTGGGACCTACTTTGTAAATAAGTATAATGTAAAATATGTGATTAAGAGTTTCTCTTTTTTTAATGATAACCTAGAAGAGTTAGAACTTCAAGATTGCGACAGCGTTGTTCATCTCTCTGCATTGGTTCATCAGATGGGTGGAGCAAGCAGGGATGAATATGAAAAAGTAAACGTTGTTCAGACGTTAGAACTAGCAAAAAAAGCGAAGCTCTCTAGCGTGAAGCATTTTATATTTATGAGTAGCGTTAAAGTTTATGGGGAAGAGAGCGCTAGCGTTTACAATGAGTCTACAGAGTGTAATCCTCAAGACGATTATGGTAGAAGTAAACTCAAAGCAGAAAATGAGCTTTTAAAATTAGAAGATGAAAACTTTAAGGTTTCAATCATTAGAACGCCAATTGTTTATGGTTATGGAGTTAAAGCAAACATTAAGAGTCTTATCTCTTTAGTGAAAAGGGTTCCCATTTTACCTTTTGGTAAGATTGACAACCAACGGAGCATGGTCTACATTGGAAACCTTTGTCATCTCATTGATCAGATTATAGAACATGATGAAAAAGGTCTCTTTTTGGCCTCGGATGATAGTCCCGTTAGTACTACAAAATTGATAGAGACTATTTCTAAAGAGTTGAGTAAAACAAACTATCTTTTAGCCGTCCCATTTTTTCCTTATTTTCTAAAGCTGATAAAACCGGCGTTTTACCAGCGTTTATATGGGAGTCTGGAGATTGAAAATAAACAAACAAGAGAGAAATTAAAACTAAGCAATCCTTATTCACTTGAAGAGGGTGTAAGGTATATGATAAAAGGAGAAGAGATTTGATTTACGTAGCGCTGTTTATTCTCTCTTTGTCTTTAACCTATGCAATGAAAAACTACGCGCTTAAAAAATCACTTGTTGCCAAAGTGACGGATAGGAGCTCTCACACTACGCCTACGCCTCATGGTGGTGGTGTGGCTATCGCGACTACGTGGTTTAGTGGCTTATCGTATCTATTTTACATCGGTGAGATAAACTCTTCTCTTTATTTGGCTCTTATGGCTGGAATTTTAATTTCCATAGTATCTTATCTTGATGATTTGATAGAGCTAAGTCCTAAGGTAAGGCTTTTAACGCAATCTATTGTCGCCATCTTAGGTCTCTACTTTTTAGGGGGATTTAAAG
>JAYEJR010000044.1:0-3057 GCA_034660715.1 Campylobacterota bacterium
CAGAGAGTTTCGTAGTTGGGGTTATAGCTTTTTGTGTTGCAGGAGAAGTATCTGTGGTTGAACTAGATGCTGTTGAAGTGTTGGTAGAACTATCAGAACCTCCACCGCCACCACAACCAACAAGTGCTAAAGATATTGCTGCTGGAATAACAAAAGTTTTAAACAAAGTATTTTTCATATTATGATTTTCCTCTATTCTAGGTTAATTGTAATATTATACCAAATTTTCATATAGACAGCTATTGTACCTAGGGACAAGTGGTTTGATGTAAGTGCATCTAAATCTTTACAACATTTGCCAAAAGTATTTAAGATAGCTTGTTTATGAGGAGAGGTGTTCAGAAGTTTGAAAAAGCCACCGTTTTTTTGTCTTATCTGTAGTGTAAATGTAGAGCAGTTTTACTACTCTGTGCGGAACATATAACAACATCATGGCTCTGTTGTTAAACTTATAGTGCTTTTGAAGGTTATTATAGCTTAGACCATTTAAAATCATTGTGATAAGTGATTTTAGTTGGAGGTACCTGTTGTGCTTTGTGTTGAGTTTATCTTTTATTTTTTGTACATATGAGCTCGGCTTTGTTATGACATCGAGTTCGAAGAACTCATTTTGTACACTTAGGTAATCATTCCAAGTATCATTTATATTAGTCTTAGTTGTTAGTTTAGTCAAATAGTCAAAGTCTATCTCTTGTCTGTATTTTTCTACCATAACCCCAAAATGTTGTAGATGTCGAAGTGCTAGATATGTGTGAAGATGATACATATGACTTACCTCTGTATGTAAAAAAGAGTAGTAGAGTTCGTAAGTTGGTTTAAGTACATAGGCGTTTTCTATCTCTGAACTTTGGGTAAAAAGTTCATCCCTGCTTAGTGTTGGAAAGTACTTGAGACTCTCTTCTTTAAGTAGTAGTCTATGTATCTCTATGGATGCTGCAACATCATCTCTGTACATTCTTTTGTAGTGATGCCAGTCACCTCTCATCTGATAATCAGGATCGATTTCTTTGTAACCATGCTCTTTTAAGATGTCAATAGTTTCCCAGATCTTTTCATCAGGCACATAGAAGTCTATGTCAGTCATAGCTCTCTCTCCTATGTTTTCAAAGTGCTTTTCACTAAGTGCAGTAGCACCCTTAAGTAGAGTCGGTTTTACACCTATAGTCTTTAAAATTGAGGAGATTTCATGAAGTTGTTCTAGTATAGCTATATTTCTTGTTTCGTTTAGTTTATAGATCTCTTTGAGGAAACCTTTTAGCTGTTCATCTTTTATAAGTTCATAGAGCTGTTTTCTCTGTAGTGACTTGTACAGTAGGGGTGCTAACAGGTCATCATTTGCAATACTTACTATCTGCTCCCACTCTTCTGTTTCGTAGCTAAGCAGTTCTTTTTGTACATTTTGTATGTTTTTATTTGCTGGTGCTATAAGTTTTGTGAGGGCTAGTGTCGCTTCGAGTTTAGTCATCTTGTAAAATCTTTTCTATGGTATCTTGTGCACTTTTTAGATCACTGTAGACTAAGGTATAGAGTCTACATGAGGTTAAAAACTCTAAGAAAGTCTTAGTTATCTCTGCACTCTCTGGTTTAGAGAGATGGTACTGAGCTTGTGTTATGAGTGCTATAGCTTGTACTATGTCTATTTGGCTCACTTGAGTTGTGGAGCCACTTTTGTATGTGGGAAAGACTATGTATGCACCCTTGGCGTTTAGTGAGTCTCTCTCTACACTTGGGGGAGCTAAAAACTTAATGGCTTGTTTATCAAAACGCTCATGTATCTCTGAGTTGTTTATATCTTGTGTGAAACTACTGAGTACTTTCCAGCTTGGCTCTTTTATGGTAGTGCATAAGGCAAGAGAGTTTATGTTAAAGTCTAAGTCTATAGTAGTTACTTCATCTGAGTAAAGTGCATAGCCATTGTACATGAGGTAAGAGCTTAGAGTGCTTTTTCCAGCACCAGAGACTCCAGGAAGTATAAGTGTCTTTTCATTTTTTGCTAAAACTGCAGCATGTATAGATACTAAAAAGTCACTATTTTCATAATGCACTATACGGATGAAGTCTAGTAAAACGGGGAGAACATTTTCTTTTTTGGAGACGGTTTCTAGTTTTACATTGTTTGCTAAAATTACATAACTTTTATCTTCTTCTAGTAGAACTTCAAAATGATATAAAATGCTTTTTGAAGCCGTAGATGAAAGAAGATGAGTAAAAGATGCTTCTATGTACCTTGTGAGACTTTCATCTAAGTCGAGAGAAAAGTAAGAACCATAAAGAGCATAAGTTTTGTGAGAAAACTTTGTCAACTTTTGAGGGATACTAGGGACCTTTATGAGTGGTTCTTTATCGTAAGTAGTTTTTTCTTCTTTATTCGTGAGAAGTTTTTGTATAGTCTTAGCTATAGCATTTGCTTCTTCATTTAAGTCTGTTGGGAGTTCCAAGGTCTCTTCCATGCTGAAGTATAATGCAGCAAAGTAGTTTGAAAACGCATATAGCGATTTTGTTGTTTTAGACCATACAAAGAGAGTTTCTTCGTAAATGTATAGGTCTAAATGAGAATAGTTTGACTTTAAATTTTTCAAATGATATGTGATTGATAGCTGTTTTATAGGTTAATTATTACTGGAGTCTTCCTTGCTTGCAAATAACAGACCTGACATGATATGCAGATGCATTAGGGGTCATAAGAACAAATCCAGCTAAGGAAGCACTTGCTGCATAGTTACCAAATTTTTTAATGAAATCACGCTTTGTTGTATCTGCTAGTTCTTTCGTCTCTTCTACTTTTTTCATCTGTTTAAACCTTACTGTATTTTATATGAAGAAATTGTAGCATAAAATTTTTGCAAACATGTAACTTATATTATGATTTAAAGTTTTATATCAGAAATATACCTTCCTTGAAAGTTTTCATAGCCAATCTCTTTGAGTTTTTCATGCTGCTCCTTACTCTGAACGGCTGTTATGATGATAGTAGTACCCATCGTTTGTGCAAGAATGTTAAGTGTGTCTAGGGCTGCTCTGTTGTTTGTATGAGACTCGATGATGAAGTTTACATTT
>JAYEJR010000045.1:0-14560 GCA_034660715.1 Campylobacterota bacterium
TTCTATTTTAGCAACATACTCCATCTCTTGCGTGATGATACCCTGTTTTGCATAGTACATCTGTGTACGAACTGGATCGTTTTCTCTTTTCTTTACCCATGAAGATCTCATAGTATTCTCCTCTATAATTTATATCTAAAGTACTCTTCTTAATAAAATCCCACTTAATCTTTTTAGCAGGTATCTTAGTAAAAAATCAAATATATATAATGGAAATATAATCAAATAAAGTTAATCTAATATAAAGTGAGATGATTGAATTTATAATTAATGCAAATTATGGGTAACTTGTTCCACATTGAAGATAAAAAAAAGAATACAAAGTGTATAATTTCGTAACACTTTAAATGTAGGAGACTTATTGTCTGATTTAACACTTATTTTATTGTCAGCTGGCAAGTCTAGCCGCTTTGAGATGGAAGTCAAGAAACATTGGTTACGTATCAACCATAAACCTTTGTGGCAATTTGTAGCAGATAAGCTTCAAAAGACTCAAAAATTTACAAAGATTATTATCGCTGCATCAAGCAGTGATATTGAATTTATGAAAAACTATGCTGATTATACTTTTGTTGAGGGTGGTAACACCAGACAGCAATCTCTTAAAAATGCTTTGGTTCAAGTAGAGAGTGAGTTTGTCTTAGTTAGTGACATGGCTCGTGCTTGTATTAATGAAGAGTTTTTAGAAAGAATTATCTCGCACAAAGGTCAAAGTGATGCTATTGTTCCTTATCTCAATGTAACTGACACTATTGTATATGATGGTAATACCATTGATAGAGATAGAGTTAAAAGAATCCAAACTCCCCAACTCTCAAAAACTACAGTACTAAAAAAAGCCCTACTCTTAGAAGAAGAGTTTACAGATGAGAGTAGCGCTATCATAGCTGATGGTGGTAGTCGTTCTTTTGTACTTGGTGATAGTGATGCTCATAAAATCACATATATCAAAGATTTAAACGATATTCCATGTCTTGAAGCACCTTCAACTGATACCTTAAGTGGCAATGGTTTTGATGTACATGCATTCGACACAACTGGTGAAATGTGGCTTGGTGGCGTAAAGATAAAATCTGATTTTGGTTTTTTGGCACATAGTGATGGAGATGTAGCTCTTCACTCTCTTATAGATGCTCTTTTAGGAGCTTCTGGAATGGGAGATATAGGAATGCTTTTCCCTGATAACGACCTACAATACAAAGGAATCGACTCTAAAGAACTACTTCGTATAGTTGTTACAAAACTCTACAACTTTGGTTTCATCATAGTTAATGTAGATGTAACTATAGCAGCTCAAAAACCCAGAGTAGGAAAATATAAATCACAAATGAGAAGTGTTATAGCTGAGATTTTAAACATAGACAAGTCAAGAGTCAATATAAAAGCGACAACAACTGAAAAACTAGGATTTGTAGGAAGAGAAGAAGGCGTAGCCGTAACTTCAAATGCAAACTTAAAATATTTTAACTGGAAGATGATATAAATGAAAATACTAATAATCGAAAACGAAGTTTACTTAGCACAAAGTATAGCAACAAAACTAGGTGAACAAGGGCATGTTTGTGAAATGTGTACATCAACAAAAGATGCGATAAGAAGTGCAAACTATGATGTAGTTTTACTCTCTACAAATATAAATGGTCAAGACTTTAACCCTGTAATAGATACTTTTAAAAACTCCATCGTTATACTGATGGTTTCATACATTAGCAATGACACAGTTTCGAAACCTCTTGCAGCTGGAGCTAAGGACTACATACTTAAGCCATTTATGATTGAAGAGCTTATCCGTAAGATAAATCACTACCAAGACTATGAAAAGCTTAAACGCCGAAATGTTGCATATGAGAAATACCTTACTCATACTTTTACAAACACTAAACATGACGAAGATGTTAATTCAGTTAAGTTACCTATATTTATAAGCTCTAGTTTCCAAAAATATGCTGATGCATTTGCTTTTGAGTATGCTCAAAAAAATGACATGCCTATGCATTTTTTAACACTAAATGACTCTAAAAGTTTAAACGAAATTTCATCTCTACCTCAAAACTCTCTTATATACATTATAGATTATCAAGTTCTTAAAAAAGCTGACAAAAAATCTTTTTGTAGTTTAGTAGAAGGAAAAAAAGTTATCATTGCCAGTAGTGATAAGATAGAAGATGTTGAATACCCAGTGATAGAGATTAAAAATGAAAACAATATTTTCGACAAAGGGGAAATTCTTCCTATAGAGGATTATGTTAAGTTTATTGTTTTAAACTATCAAGACAAGTATCCAGATACTGAACTCTCTAAAAAATTAGGCATTAGTCGTAAAAGTTTATGGGAAAAAAGAAAAAAATATGACATCATCAAGAAAAAATAAAACAATACTTATAGACAAAGAGGCATCTTCCGCTCTAAGTTTAGTTGCTGATGGACTTCTTTACCCCGTCACAGGTTTAATGGGTAAAAAAGAGTCCAAAGAAGTTCTTAGAACAGGTCTAATAGATGGTAAGTCTTTCCCTTTTCCTTTCATGCTTGCGCCATCAGGTAAAAAGAATGAAGAGGTTATCAGTGGTCTCGAAGTCGGCGAAGAGGTAACTATACTCTGCGAAGGTGACGAGTATGCCACCCTTATCGTTGATGAGACATTCGAAATAGATAAGCAAGAGAGAGTTAAGCATATCTACGGAACTGCTGATCAGACTCACCCAGGTGTAATGGCTACAAGTAAAAGACTTGGTTCTTGGGCTATATCTGGTAAATACGAAATTTTAGACAAAACACCAAATGTTAATAAACAGAATATTCAGAGTATTCAAGAGCAAACAAATGCAGAACATACTACAGCTATAGTAATGGCAGCAAATCCACTTCACCGTGGACATGAACGTCTTATTCGCCAAACTCTTGAGAGTACAGACCTACTAGTTATTTTTCTTCTTAAACCTTATAATGCTACTAACCTTAACTATGATTTGAGATATGAAGCTTTAGACTACTTTATCAACAATTTTTTACCAAAGAACCGTGTTATTATTATACCACTTGAAAATAGTTATATATTTGCAGGGTACAATGAAATTATTATTGACTCTATCGTTGCTAAGAACTATGGTTGTGATAGATTAACTATCGGAAGGAACCATGCTGGTTTAGGAATGTTTTATGATTCTAACTCTAACAAGTCTATAGTTGATAGAGTAGTTGGAATAGGGATAGAAATCTATGTTGCTAGTGAATATGTCTACTGTGATCAGTGTACAACACTTGTGAGTAAAAACACTTGTCCACATGGTCAACATCATCAAATATCATATCATGCTGACTCTATTTTAGAACTTCTTGAAGCGGGAATCCTTCCACCTGCAGTTTTAATGCGTAAAGAGATCAGTGCATTCTTACTTGCTAAACTCTATCCAGATAGATTCAAAAGTTTAGAAAAACTCTACTATGATACTTTTGCTGCAAAAGGTCTTTTAGAAGAGCATAGTGAAAAAGATTTTTATCTTGAGCTTATGAAGCTCTATCAGACAACATCTTTAACATAGGAATAAAATGAATTGGTTTTTTTTAACACTTGGGTATAGTGGCTTATCTCCAAAAGCACCTGGAACAGTAGGAACACTAGTTTCTCTTCCTTTAGGTATGTTGATTCTTCTCTATTTAGATACAAATACTCTTTTTTTAGCAACTCTGTTAATCTCTCTAATAGCGATAAAAGCTATTAACTCTTATGAAGAAAAAACAGGTAATCATGATGATCAAAGAATAGTTATCGATGAACTTGCTGGTATGTGGATTGCACTTAGTATCGCTCCTGCCTTTGGAGTACCTATTGATGAGATTTCTAACTTAGAGAATGGTTTTTTGATTCAATCATTAATGGCGTTTGCTCTTTTTAGATACTTTGACATTACGAAACCTTCTATCATAGGAAGAATTGACCGTGAAGCTAAGGGTGGAATAGGTGTAATGGGTGATGATATCATCGCTGGTTTTGCAGCAGGAATCACAACAGCCATTCTTTGGCAAGTTGCTCTATACTTTCTCCAATAAAAAAGTATGAAACTTTTCTCTAGTAAAGTTTCATATCCTCACTTGTAATAACTCTTATCATATTTGTAGAACCAGCTTTTCCGATAGGATGACCTGCAGTTAAAATATAGTTTCTTTCTCTTTGAAGTAAACCATCTTGTAAACCTTTTTTCATAAATGTACTGACTATATACTCTAAAGTACCCTCATTTACATACATTAAAGGAATCACACCCCAACTCAAAGTCATTTGCCCTCTTACACTCTCATCATGTGCAATAGCATATATAGTGTTCTTAGGTCTGTAACGAACTAACTTTCTAGCACTAGTACCTGATGAAGTAATGGCAAAAATTCCATCGGCGTTTAAATCTTTTGAAAGTCTTACTGCAGATTCGCTTATCGTATCTCCTGTATCAACTTTGTCAAATCCGGCATAACGATAGTACTTAAATCTTTTTTCTGTTTCTGCTATAGTTTCAAACATCGTCTTAACAGCTAAGATAGGGTGTTCTCCTACAGCACTCTCTTCGGAGAGCATAACAGCATCAGTACCATCCATGACTGCATTAGCTATGTCACTTATCTCTGCACGAGTTGCTCTTTGGCTTGATGTCATGGAAAGAAGCATCTGTGTAGCAGTTATAACAGGTATAGAAGCATCATTTGCTTTGGATATAAGCATCTTTTGGATGTTTGGCACCTCATAGTATGGAACTTCTATTCCTAGGTCTCCACGGGCAACCATAAGCCCATCACTATGCTTTATGATTTCATCTATGTTTTCTATAGCATCAAACTTTTCTATCTTTGCTATAAGGTTCTGCTTTCCACCATGACTTATAACAATTTTTCTAGCATTTATCATATCTTGGGCACTTTGAACAAATGAAATAGCCATAAAGTCTACTCCATTTTCTACACCCCATTTGATATCTTTTCTATCTTTTTGAGTTAATACATCAACACCTAGACGAGTGTTTGGAAAATTTACACCTTTTTTAGAAGAGAGTATTCCACGGTTTTCAACTCTAACTTTTACACCCTCTTGCGAGATATCAATAACTTTTGTTCTGATTATCCCATCATATAGATATATATAGTCATCTATATGAAGTTGTTCTAAAACAGTCGGATAGTTGATGCAAACAGTGTATTCATTGGGAGAGATTTGTGTGCCTATAGACTCTGATTTTGAAAAAAGGATAGTATCATCTTCTTTAAGTTCAAAGTTTTTCTCTAAGTTACCTATACGAATTTTGGGTCCACTTATGTCTTGTAATACACCAACAACGAGCTCTGTGATATTCATCGCTTCTCGTATTCTGTTTAAAACGATAAGGTGCTGTTCATGTGTTCCATGGGAAAAGTTCAGTCTAAAAACATTTACACCAGCTCGTATGAGTTTGACAAGCATCTCCAAGGAATCAGATGCTGGTCCTACTGTAGCTAGAATCTTTGTACGTTTTTTCATGACTTAAACCTTTTTGAACTTAGTAAATTTCTTTAACACGCCCTACTTCGCCACTCATGAGGCGAACTTTTATGCCGTGTGGATGTGAAGGAGATTTTGTGAGTATGTCTCTAACTATACCATCTGTTAAGTAACCTGTGTCTTGATCTTGTTTTAAAACAATAGCAACAGAGTCACCATGTTTTATATTTGCACGTTTTGTTCCAGCTAACATTAACTATACCATTAATGGGTCGTCAGTAGCTTCTATCTCTTCAAAGTCATTAATGATAGTCTCAAACATCTTAGATGTTTTTTTCGCTTTAAGTATATGACCCTCAAAACTCTCTTTAGAGGCTGGAAAGGTCTCTGCAAGTTCTGTATAGATAAGTATACGACCATTTACATGCTTTTCTATTTCAGCAAATGCTTCACGAAGATACTCTTTTCTTGTTGTATGTCTAAAAAGAGCTCTTACCATCTTAATACGCTCTTTAATAGGAATAGACTCATCGATAGCAGTTGCTATTCTTTTGATATCTATACGAGAGAGGTAAACACCACTAATAGCAGGTGCTAAAAGTTTCTCTGTTAGTGCATCAACAAACTGAGGAACAGGTTCTTCATCTGCTTGATCACCAGCATCTGGATTCTGGACAACTTCACCATCAGAACCTATAACACACTCCTCTTTTACAAACTTGTCAAACTCTGCTCTTAAATCGCTTAAATCATTCATCATACTTTTTCCTTCGTTTTATTTTTTGTTTATTTCTATGTAGGCTTTATCTGTAAGTTTTTCGATGATTCCATCATAACTTACATACTCAGAGTCTAACTCTAAAGCTCTAACTTTAAGAGCTGAAAACTGTTTATTATTTTTCATATCCATAGATACTTTTGGTAACTTTTCTATCATCTTAAGAGAGCTCATATCAGAAAAGTCTAAGACAACATCAAAGCTTGATAAATCCACTTGCATATCTGGAGCTATTCTATTTATGTCCGCGTTTGCAACTTCTACTTCCCCAGTAAACACCATCAACTCTTCAAGGTTTTCATTATAGTAACTAACATTAAATCCACAAGCTAAAAATGAAAAAGCTTTTGCATAGTGATTTACACCTATGATAGCTATCTTGCTTGCCATTATGTCTTTAAGATGTTCTGTTAAAACGCGAACACTAAAGATATCACCACGAAGTGTTTCACCCTCACGATAAATGATGTCACACATGCCACTGCGTTTAACCATACTAGAAGAATTGTCAAGAATATCTACAACATCAGTCACAAATTCACTTGAAATAACTGCACCATTTACTTGAGACTTTTTCATATTGCTCACAGTAAAATAAAAATCATCTTCACGAATATTCATTGGTATTATCATAGTGTCATCACTGTTTTCTTTGAACTTTTTGTTCATTATCGCAGAAAACCTACTTACTCCAGCCTCTATACCAATAAATCCAAATAACTTTGTTTGGCGAGAGATTTGGTTGTCATCGTTCATCATAGTCTAAATCCTCTTTTACATATCATCTGTAATTCCCCACAGTTCTCTGGCCTCTTCATCTTCACACTTACATCTATAGCACATTCTATCATTTGAGTTTGTACTAAATACAACATCACACTCTGCACAACGTCTTACATTGAAACTTGCCATATTCTGTACTGTAGGTTCAAAAAACTCTTTTACATTGTAAGAAGGAGAAAGAGTGATAGCATCTGGTTCACAAACATCATGACAGATATGACACTTAATACACATGAAAGGATCAAAGTCTATCTTAGAGTTTTTGATATCAGAACTCAATGCTCCAGTTGGACAAACGCGGTAGCACATTTGACAAGCTGTACAGGCATCTTCATTCATAATCTTTTGAGAAGTAAAAGTCACTTCTTTTGCTTCCACTACATGAAACACTGAAGGTTTCTCTACTCTTTTTATAGCAGTAAAAAATATCTTTCTTCTATCTGGAATACTCTTTTTTCTTAAAAGTGCGATATCCGTCTTCTCTAAGTTATGTTCCACAAGTTCATCAGAAGCTTTTTGTACTTCATCTTCAAAGCTTTTTTTCACTTTTGCAACTGACTGAAGATTAGCAGCACCTAAGAAATCTCTTCTGTTTGTATCAGTCGTTTCTTCACTCGTGTAACATACATTTTCAAGTTTTATAACAGCTTCATTTTCCATAGCTTCTAAAAGATATGTAGCTTCTTCATGATTTTTAAGTATCTGTTTGTGACATGTAGATGCAATATCGCATCCATCACAGTAACCCATATCAAAAACTATCTCTTTTTTAAGAACAGCCATAGAGATAATATGCTCAACACTCAAAGCTGAGATACAAGGAACATTTTTTCTACATGAAAGAAGGTTCTCTTTATCTTCTACAAAATCAAAAAAGAAGTTTGTAGGATTGAACTCATCCATAGAGAGTGCTTCACTAGGGCATACCGCAGTACAAGCCCCACATGTAACACACTCAGAAAAGTTTATAGAAGGAAGGTTACTCTCTCCTATTGCGATGGCGTTTGTTGGACAAACTTCTTCACAATAGTTACACTCACTCTCTACACTTAAAGAGCGAACACAAGAGCCTGCACTAAGTTTTAACATCTATGCAGTTAGCTCACTATTTAAATATTCATTATCACTTAAAATAAACTCTAAAGCCATCTCAGCACCATCATAGTAGAGTGGTGTTCTTGCTTCGTACTTCATGTTTATAAGATATAGTGGAGCCCAGTTAACAAGGTGTTTTGAAAGGAACTCTTTTTGTGCGTCTCTAAGCTCTTTAACAGCTATCATGTCGTTGTTCTCTAGTGCTTTTAGCTCAGCGTTTGCTAAGTGATGCATAAACTCTAACTCAACACCAATATGGTCCGATGAAAGTGTACGAGCTATTTCATAGTCAACCATAAACTCATAAGCACTGTACATATCTGTAACAGGGTTAGCTCCACCAGTCTCTATCATCTGATCGTCTCTTGTATAAAAAGTCTCATAAGGAATAAGGTGTAAAACTGAAAGGTTTACAAAGTCAGGGTTAAGATACTCTTCTAAAAGTTTCTTTTCTTCTACTTCTTTGAGTGGTTCCCACTCTTTAAGAGTTGGAAAAAAGTTTAAAATATTTTCGTCGTTTTTTATCATCTGTAGAGTCTCTACATCAAGTTCTTGAAGTAAAACGCGAGATAAAAGAGCGTATAAGTTTACTCTTGATTGTGTCTGTTGCATATAAAAATTCTTTGTATGGATTTTAGAGTGATGATTTTATCACAACAGACTGAAACTACCTTTATGAGCTAAAACTAAAAGTTATACTTGACAAAGTATATTTACTATAATTTAATGAGCTCAGAGAGATTTTTCACATCTATGGTATCTATCTCAATTTCTTGAGTACTAAACTCAACTTCCACTCCCTCTAAACCATTTTCTCTCTTTATGGACTCAATGAGTGAAGCAAGTTCTTCTCTCTTTTTAAGCAATAGAACTATATTCTCTTTTTCATACCTAAAAGAGATAATATTATCTACTCTTTGAAGAAGTTTTGAGCTTAGTACTTTTAATATACTTTCTAACACTTGATAATTTGCATATTTTCTAATTTTTAAAACAATAAACTCTTCATAACTATCTTTATACTCTTTTTGATTTAATATTACTCTGAGATAATTTTCATTATAGAGTCCACTCTGTAAATCTTTGTAAAAGTATGCCAACCTCTCAATCTCTATAGCTGTTTTTGGGTTTTGATCTATCAGGAAATCAGCTTCCACATTTTTAAGAACCACATTTGCCACATCTACTATTTTAGGATGAAATTGACTCCCTTTTAACTCTACAAGCTCTTTGAGCGCATCCTCTACACTTTTACACTTTTTATATATTCGAGTACTTGTCATCGCATCAAAAGCATCAGCTACAGACATAATAGCTGAGAGTTCGGGTATAGCATCTCCTTTAAGTCCTAAGGGGTATCCAGTTCCATCATAATGCTCATGATGAAAATGCATGATATCCGCTAAATCTTTATAGAATTCTATACTCTTTAGCATCTCATATCCAACACTTACATGCTCTTTAATTAACTCATACTCAAGTGAATTTAAATGTGATGGTTTTAAGAGAATGGAGTCGGGTGTAGAGATTTTCCCAATATCATGAAGTATAGAAGCTTTATACAGCTTATCTATCTCCTCTTGATCATACCTCATCTCTTGAGCGATTAGTTTGGAGTACTTTGCTACCCTTGTTGTATGTCCAGCTGTATAGGGATCTCTCTGCTCAATCATCTTCACAAAACCCAAAATAGTCTCTTCATAGTTTTGCATCATTATTGTATGAAGTTTAGCTATCTCTTCATTTTGTCCAAAAGAGTTGATTGCAAAACCAATATCACCACTTAACTCTTCAAGCATAGATATCTCTTCAATCTCAAAACCATCTTTTCTTGATGAGAAGACTACTATTACACCCAGAGCCTCAGAAAATGAATCTTTTTTTAGAGGGAAAGAGACAAACGAGGTAAAGTTACTTCTTTTAGCCCAAATTCTATATGATTCGTCGATATCATAAGTTGTAACGTCATTGATAATTATTTCATGATTTTTATCAATACTGCTTTTTACAGGACACTTTGAAAACTGATCATCTGATAATTCTTCTATTTGATTCATTAGCTCTTGTGAAAATGTACCTTCTTGTGAAAAGTAGTTGTGACTTAAAGTGCTATTTTCTAGTAAACCAATGTAACAAAACTCATAGTAGTGCTGTTTTGCCATACGCTCACATGTTATTTGTAGTAAATCTTCAAGAGAGTTTTGAGTTATGAGGTACTGATTAACATCTGAGACAGTAGACATTATCGTTCTTAAATATCTCTCTTTATCTAAGTGCGCTGATATTTCATTTGAATGGCTTAGTTGACTCTGCATATTTTTATCAACTTCGCTTTGTACTCTCTTTTCAAGATTTTCATTAAACTGCTGTAGCTCTTTTGTTTTAAGATCAACTTCTAAGTTAAGAGTCTCTTTTTGGTTTATAACTCTATACAAAAAATAGGAGAGAAGTAAAAATATCAGTGAAGAGGCAACTCGAATGTAAAGTGTGTTGTCTAATGTGTTTGCAATAAAATCATCTTGTTCATATGTCACCAGCCATGCTATGGTCTCTTTTTTAACATTATGCTTTATTGGCAAAAAGGAAGTAACCTTTGCTACATTCTCATCCATAAAGTAAAAACTAAACTCTTTATCTTTAAGTATGCTCTTTCTTATAAGCTCTTTTTTGAGTTTTAGTTTGTCGTTTAAGATAGTGATACATTTCTTCTTGTCATGCTCTTTTGTCATAGTTAAGAAGTATTTGCTATCCTCAGCACTTGGCTGATACTTTAGTTCCCTATCCTCTCTTGTCCATGACTTAAAATCAAAAATACTCTTATCTATAATAAAGTGAGTATGTATTTTACTGATAGAGGTTAAGCTATCTTGCAAGACTTCACTTGGAAACGCTACATCAAGTGCGCCGATATACCTCTTCTCTTTGTCGTAAATAGGGTATATATTTCTAAAAGCATGTGCAGTTTTTCCAGGAGAGAGACCTCTAAGTATCTCTTTTTTTTCATTTGTCTCTTTAAAATCTAAGCGAACTAAACTTAAATCATCACCATATCTCGAAGGTTTATGCATTCTAAGAAAGACTCTATTGTCAGGAAAAACAAAGTGGTACTGAAGAACACCCTTTGTTCTCATAATATCATATTTTGTTTTTAACAGACTGTAGAGTTTCTCTCTTAAAGCGTTTTTTTTCTCATCAGAGCCATTCCAAGCTTCTGAGAAAATCTTTACAACTTCTTCCTTTTGTAATATTGTTGTTTTATGAATAGCGTTTGCTATTACTTTTTGATGTTCTAAAACAATTTCATAGTGAGTTTTTAGTTTATCTATATGACTCTCAAGAGTAGTGTTAATTCTCTCTTGTTCATTAAGTTTGGTTACATAATAGACAGCACCATTCATACTTAAAAATAGAATAAAGGTTAATAAAAAAGCCTTAAACTTATATGACATGCAAAACTCCTATGTAAACTTACTTATTGCTATCATTCTCATTATATATAGAAAGCGAAGGAAATGCAAACTCAAGGTTATTCTCTTCTAATATTCTCATGATTTGATGCATAACATCCTCTTTGGTCTCTAACCACTCTACCCATCTCACTGACTTTGTAAAGCAGTAGATAAGTATGTTTATACTTGAGTCTGAGAATTCATCTAGGTAGACTAAAAGATTATTTTTTACACCTTCTAAGTCATCTTTTGAGACAAGTTTCGCTATGTGACGAGCTTCATTTTGATGTGTATATTTTGTATTTTTTGTAGCGATTCCATCATGTTTATCTAACATCTCTCGTATCTCTTGTACCGCATTTTTGATATCTTCACTTTTAGAGTCGTACTTCACACCTATATGCATCTTTATACGACGACCTAAAATCCTTCTATCCCAGTTCTTTACATCTTTAGTAGCGAAAGTACCATTTGGTATAGCGATAAGGGCATTATCAAAAGTTCTTATGGTAGTTACACGAAGCCCTATCTCCACTACCACACCCTGATGCACATCTATCTCTATCCAGTCGCCTTGAGAAAAGACATCACTAAAGAGGATGGAGAGTGTTCCAAAGAAGTTGCTTATAGTGTCTTTTGCTGCAAATGCCACTGCTAAACCACCGATACCAAGACCAGATAAAACAGCTGTCAAGTTTACCCCAGCAAAAAATAGCATGATAAGAAGACCTATAACCAAGATGATAAAATTAATAATCTTGATTCCTACATTTATAAGGTCATTTTTTACACTACTTCCATCGTTGACTTTTCTTAGTTTAATACTCGCAATAGTATTTACTATCTTGTATACTATGAGTGTAAAGTAAAAGCCATAAACTATGTTTAAACTACGAGCAATAATCTCTGTAGAACTAAAGTCATTATAGATATAAATGACCATATTTATGTTCATAATAATAACTACCATATCTATCTGTTTATGAATCTTTTTAGAGATATCTCTTGAGTACTCTTTTAAGAGGTCTAACTTTAAAAGAGATCCCTCTAACCAAACGTAAACTATTTTTCTAAAAAAGTAAAAAAGAAGTATTAAAAAAGCGATAGAGAGTAACTTAATGATACTTAGACCATAAGTCTCTAAAATAGGATTGATTGTTTTTACAAGAGCAAATGAGTCTACATAAATAACAAATGATATCAAATGATATTTGGAATACTTGTTGAGTCTATACATCTTAGAGTTTAGTTTGTAAAGGTAACTAATCAAGTCGGTGTTTACATCTTTAAGAGCATAGAAGTCACGAATGTTCTCTTTTGTGGCTTTGAGTTGTTTCGTCTCTGGTTCGATGAAGAGTATCTCATGATAATCGTGTTCGTAAAGTTTACTAATTTCCTCTTGGTTTGTAGCTGTCAGTTGGTTGAGAATCGCTTCAAGTTCCGCTTTAGTCTCACTATCTAAAGCAATCAAAATAGCTCGTATCATTCTGTTTTGACTACGAAGAAGAGTGTAAGACTTCAGAGCCACTTCGTCTCGCATAACAGCATAGCTGTTTCCAGCTCTTTTGTTTATAGAGATGATTTTTTTTAGTGAAAACATCTCACTCTCAAACTGTTGAATATCACTGATATACTTTGATTTGTTACTCATTAGCTCATTTAAAGCCGTATCGTATAGAGAACTCTGTTTATGAAGTAATTCTTCTATTATCTCTTTTGTAATATTGTCCTCATTCATCTCTTTTGCTATCTCTATTTGAGATTCCACAAAAGGAGAGAACTTTACGCTAGCACCAAAAAGAGTCGTGCCAAGAAACAACGATATTAATAACATGTATTTAATTTTATACATCATTAGCCTTTTATCTTAAGGTATAGTTTTTGCACCACAAGAGCTAACATACCAACAAATAAACCAACAAGTAAGTCACCTAATAAAGATGGTAAGAAATGCAAAAAATCGTGAAGTTGATGAAGATTATGGGAGAATATTCCTCCAGCTACTAAAAGCATTGCTAATGTAACTACAAAAGTTAAAACTCTGATAACCTTTGGCAGTGAACTTACAAGTAGTTCGCCTATAGCATTTAAAAGACTTTTCTCGTTATTCGCTATTTCTATAAGCTTAAACCCAAAGTCATCCATGCGA
Source organism: Campylobacterota bacterium (assembly GCA_034660715.1). Taxonomy (GTDB): domain Bacteria; phylum Campylobacterota; class Campylobacteria; order Campylobacterales; family Sulfurimonadaceae; genus Sulfurimonas. The sequence goes on from JAYEJR010000045.1 coordinate 13,716, forward strand.
ACAAGAAGTGCAACAACACCATACACACCTATCGTTGCTAATACCGCAACAACTGTGACAGCAATTATTTGTATAGGTAGAGTCTGCTCCAACACTGTTCCAAGAGCCATTATGATTATCTCTATAGAGAGTATAAAGTCGGTTCTAACCGCTGACTTTATCTTCTGCTCTTCACTCAGAATGCTTTTACTCTCATGCTCATGTGGCACGATATACTCATATATTTTTTCAGCACCCTCATAGGCAAGGTAAACACCACCAAGCATTAAGATAGGAATAATTATCCAAGGGACAAAAGCACTTAGTACAAAAGCTAAAGGAAGAATAATAAGTTTATTTAAAAATGAACCCTTAGTGATAGCCCACAACACAGGTAACTCTCTTGAAGCTGCAAAACCAGATGCTTTTTGAGCATTCACGGCTAAATCATCACCTAAAATCCCTGCTGTTTTTTTAGTAGCTACTTTACTCATAGCTGCAGCATCATCTAAGAGTGTAGCTATGTCATCAAATATTAAAAAAATTCCTGTTGCCATTAAGCTATAACCTTACTATTTAAACTCTATATTCCCTCAGCTATCATAGCATCAGCTACTTTTTTAAAGCCTGCAATGTTTGCACCGTCTACGTAGTTACCCTCAACACCATAATCTTTAGCAGTTAAAGCTACACGTTTAGCGATTTGCTGCATAGTCTCTTTTAGTTTATTATCAACTTTTTCAAAACTCCATCTACTCATAGAAGCGTTTTGAGCCATCTCAAACTCACTTACTGCAACACCACCAGCGTTTGCTGCTTTTGCAGGAGCAAAACATACCTTATGAAATAAAAAGTCATTGATAGCT
>JAYEJR010000046.1:0-14557 GCA_034660715.1 Campylobacterota bacterium
GCATCGCCATAAGAGTAAAAACGATACTTCTCTTTTATAGCTTCAGCATATAGCTCTTGTGTCTTTTCTAGCCCAACAAATGATGCTACGAGCATAAGAAGTGTTGACTTAGGAAGGTGAAAGTTTGTGAGTAGGTGATTTACTCTACTTGGTTTGTTTTGTGGATGTAAAAAGAGGTTTGCTTCACCACTTTGTACTTTCCCATGTTTGTCATAAAACTCAACAGTTCTTGTAGAAGTTGTACCGATACTTAAGACTGGCGTTTGAGAGTCAAGTATAGCTTTTGCTTCATCTGAGATAGCATAGTACTCTGAGTGCATTGGATGCTCTGTTATGACTTGGGCATCAACAGGCTTGAATGTTCCACTTCCTACATGGAGTGTTACATAGGCATGTTCATGGTTTTGACATATACGTTTGTGCTGCTCGTTCGTGAAGTGTAGTGAAGCAGTAGGTGCAGCTACTGCTCCTTCTTCTTTAGCAAATACACTTTGGTACTCATCTGCATCTTCTTCATTATCTTCGCGTTGTATATATGGAGGAAGAGGTATATGCCCTATAGTGTCGATGATAGGAAGTAGTTCTTCAAAACGCAGTGGCGTTTTAGCTTGAGAGAAGTTAACGACTCGACTTCCATCTTCATTGAGTTCTTTGACAGTAGCTACTAGGCCTTCATCAAACGCCACCTCGCTACCAACTTTTACTTTACCACGTATGTAGACATTTATATCGTTGGCGTTTAGAGCACGGTTTATGAGTAACTCTATCTTTCCACCACTTGGTTTATGTCCAAAAAGTCTTGCTTTAATAACCTTAGTGTCATTAAAAATCAAGGCACACTCTTTAGGAATGTACTTTTCAAAATCATAAAAATGAGCATGAGTTATAGTATCTGTAGCTCTATCGTATACGAGTAGTTTTGCATGATCACGAGGAGAGGCAGGATGTGTAGCTATGAGCTCCTCAGGGAGTGTGAAGTCATAGCTAGAAGTGAGTAGTTCGGTGTTTGGCATAAGTACTACTCTTTTTTACTAGACTCTATTTGGTTATCATCCATATCAACAACAAGTTCTTCTTCATCTTCTGGAGCAGGATTTACCATTCTTACGATTAGAATCGATAAACCATATAGAATGATAAGTGGACCAGCCATAAGAAGTTGAGTAAGAACATCAGGTGGCGTTAAAAGAGCTGCAACTATAAATATAATAACAACAGCATATTTGAAAAATGCTGCCATCTGTTTGTCGTTTACAAGTCCTAAAAGTGCTAAGAAGTAAGCAAATACAGGAAGCTGAAACGCCAGTCCAAATCCAAACATGATTTTTGTAAAGAAACCAACATAATCTTCTATGTTGATAAGAGGTGTAAACTTAAAACTACCAAAGGTGATAAGGAAGTCAAAACCAAATGGCGTTACAACATAGTAAGCAAAAAGAACACCCGAGGCAAACATGATAGTTCCACCAAGAACAAAAGGAATAATCATCTTTTTCTCATTTGCATAAAGGCCAGGAGCTATAAATGCCCAAATCTGTGAAAGGATGATAGGTAAAGCACCCATGATAGCGGCAAAGAAAGAGACCTTAAGTGCTACGAAAAATGCACCACCAACTTGAGAAGTAGTAACCATACCATCAGCAGCATGTACAGACTTTTTACCAACTTCTTCAAGGGCAACATTGAGTGGTTCAACCATCCAGTTAAGAATAGGCTCGTGAAAGAAGAACATAACAAAAAACATAACGATTAAGCTACCAACGGAAATTCCAAGTCGTTTTCTAAGTTCTATTAGGTGGGGTCTTAAATCATCAAACATCTTTTTTCTTCTTTTTAAAAGTTACTTCTTCGGGTTCTTTAGGTGAAGAGTTTTTCGGTGTTTCATCTTCATCTAAAATGTCATCTTTTATAGAGTTTACTTGTGAAGCAACTTGTGCTTTTACATCAGTTACTTTATCTAGTTTTGTAGTTGCTTCTTCTAGTTGTGCTTTATAAGCGAGAGCTTCTTTCTTGATCTCAGTCATGTCCATCTCTTCTTCAAGAGTGTTTTTTACACTACCGATAGCATTTTTAGCATTTCTAAAAAACTTAGCGATTTCAACCATAGTACTAGGAAGTTTATCTGGACCTAGAAAGAGTATAGCGATTACTGCGATTATAAGTATTTCGGTAAAACCCATACCAAACATAGCAAGCCTTCATATTAAGTAAGAGGGAGATATAAGTTCATAATAATAAACTTATATCTCCCTCTTACTTGTAAATTTTTGAGATTTTATCTAAAGAATGATTAAGTGCTTATAAATAGAGCGATCTCATCTGCCAAAAGATAGTCTAGATTGTAAAACAGACCTTTATCAAATGTAAGTTTTTTCTCTTGTAGCAAGATATCTGCTTGTACGAGCTCTTTAGCATTTAAAAACTCCTTGTTTATACCTATACAAGAACGTAAACCTAGAAAAAGTTGTTCTATCTTTTTATCTTCTTCGTCGAGTCTTTCTACTCTGATGTTTAGAGGGTTTTCTATATACTCTTCTATGATTGGAGTAGGATAGAGTCTCTCTAGTCCAAGTTTTCCAACAGCTCCAGCTCCAACTCCCATATAGTCTTTGTAGAGCCAGTAGCCTTTGTTGTGTGCTGATTGGTATGTTCCGAAGTTACTTATCTCATACTGAGAAAATCCATGTTTTTGTATCTCTTGAAATATCCATGTAGTAATTTCGAGTTGTTCACTACTCATTTGAGGTTTTGACTCAAATGCCGTTCCCTCTTCTATAGTAAGAGCATAAGCACTGATATGGTTGATGGGTAAACTAAACGCCAACTCGATATCTTTTTGAAGAAGTTCTTTAGTATCTCCTAAAGTTGCATAGATAAGGTCTAATGAAAGGTTTTTATAACCAATCTCTTTTGCATTGTTGATGGCGTTTAAAGCCATCTGGGGAGTATGAGCACGGTTAAGAATTTTGAGTTTTTTCTCATCAAAACTTTGAACACCAAAACTTATACGGTTTACACCAAGTTCCTTCATCCCTTTTAGCCACTCGTATGTTGCACTGTTTGGATTAGCTTCGCTAGTTATCTCTATATCGTCCTGTAAATAAGGTTTGAGAAGTTTAAATATCGGTTCATAAAGTTCAGGTGAAACTGTCGAAGGTGTTCCCCCACCGATAAAAATAGTCTCTATACTTTTTTTTGTAGCTTCAAATCTCTTAAGTTCATACTTTAGTTGCATTTCAAGAGCAGACATGTATTCTTGTTTAAGATGAAACTTGTCCACATAGGAGTTAAATGCACAGTAGGAACATTTAGAGTCACAAAATGGAATGTGTATATAGAGTAACATTAGTGCTGCATAGTAGGCATAGTGAAAAGAGCTGTCAGTATAGTGAAAAAGACTACTGCAAAAAGTGCAACATAAACCCAGATTACCCATTGATGATAGCCACCAACTTGTCGCATCACTTCAACTCTTTTCTCTTTATCTTCAACTATAGTTTCGACTTCTAAAAGTTTTTTCTTGTAACCTTTATAGACAAAGTATGAGGAGTAACCACCAGCCAAAATCATCCCTATAAGAGTTCCAACAAAAGGGATGAAACCTATGAGCATGGATAGAAAGAAAAGCACTAAAGATGGAATGTATTGTTTACGATATAGTAGATATAAGAAACCAGTACCAAAAGCCCACCAACTCCAATTCCACTGAAGAGAATCTACTCCATGCATACTGAATTTTTTAAAAGAGTTTTGATACCAAAATGTTTTAGAAGGCTTGTCTATAAAAGCCTCTATCATATCGTCTTCATAAGGGTGGTCTTGAGTTTCTTTCATAGTGATTACCTTGATATTGAATTATTTATGATTGTACCTAAAAGTCAAGAAATAGTTAAATTATCTTCTTTTAATTACTATTTTTGTATAATCGCGATAATTATAAAACAGGCAACTATATGAGTAAAAAACCAGACTACCGTCCAAATGTGGCGATGATTATCGTGTCACACAACTATCCTGAGCAAAAAGAGATTTTTATCGCACAACGTAATGATCTTCAGGATATTTGGCAATTCCCTCAAGGTGGAATAGACAAAGGCGAAGAGGTAAAAGAAGCACTCTTTCGTGAGATGGAAGAGGAGATAGGCACTGCAAAAGCTGAGATAGTAGGCGAGTATCCAGAGTGGATTTCGTACGATTTTCCGCAAAAGATAGCGGAGAGAATGAAGCCATACAAGGGGCAAACGCAGCGTTATTTTTTGATGAAGCTTCAAAAAGACGCGGATATTATGCTCGATACTAAACACCCAGAGTTTATGGCTCATAAGTTCGTAAGTGTAAGTGATGTGTTAAATCATACAGCACACTTTAAAAAACCTGTGTATGAGACTGTTATAAATTATTTTAAAAGTGAGGGACTGTTGTAGATGTTAATAGTTCAAAAATTTGGTGGAACAAGCGTAGGCGACTTAGAGCGCATAGGTAACGTAGCTGCTCGTGTAAGTGCTACAGTAAAAGATGGAAATGATGTAGTAGTTGTAGTATCTGCGATGAGTGGAGAGACAAACAAGCTTGTAGGCTATGCAGAGCATTTCTCATCACAACCCGCTGCAGCTGAGATGGATATGCTGCTAAGTGCAGGTGAGCGTGTTACAGCATCACTCCTCTCGATAGCACTTCAAGAGATGGGGCATCGTGCTACAGCTATGACAGGTAGAAAAGCTGGAATCATTACAGACCATCACCATACAAAAGCTCGTATCGAAGAGATAAACCCTGATGTTATGAACAGTGCTATCAAAGAGGGAAAAATCATCGTAGTAGCTGGTTTCCAAGGCGTAAACTACAATGGGGACATCACTACTCTTGGACGTGGTGGAAGCGACCTCTCCGCCGTTGCAATCGCAGGAGCACTTAAAGCTGACTTATGTGAAATCTATACAGATGTTAGTGGTATATATACTACGGATCCTCGTATAGAACCTAAGGCTAAAAAACTTGATAAGATCTCTTATGATGAGATGTTAGAGTTAGCATCACTTGGTGCAAAAGTACTTCAAAACCGTTCAGTAGAGATGGCAAAGAAGTTAAATGTAAATCTAGTAACAAGAACAAGTTTCTCAAATGAAGAGGGAACATTAATAACAAAGGAAGAAAATATCATGGAAGCACCATTAGTAAGCGGAATAGCATTAGACAGAAATCAAGCACGTATCTCACTTATGGGTGTAAAAGATAGACCAGGTATCGCTTCTGACATCTTTAACCGTCTTGCTACATCTGAAGTAAATGTAGACATGATCATTCAAAACAAAGCACATGATGGAGCAACTAACATTGACTTTACTGTTCCTGTAAGTGACCTACATGATGCTAAGTCTATAGTAGACACTTTTGTTCAAGATGGGGAGATAGCAGCTGACTCATACAATGAAGATATATGTAAAGTTTCTGTTGTTGGCGTTGGAATGAGAAGTCATACTGGCGTTGCGGCAAAAGCATTTTCAACTATGGCAGATAATAACATCAACATCAACATGATTGCAACTTCTGAGATAAAAATCTCTATGGTTGTAGATGAAAAGTATGCTGAACTTGCTGTTCGTGGTCTACATGATGCTTATGAGTTAGACAAGTAAACGAATGCCAGAAACTGATGTACCTGATTTCGCACAGTGGAGCTTAGATGCTATTCGTGAAGAGGAAGGCAGCCTCTCTTGGTTAGAGGAGCAGCGTTTTGAGTGGTCAAAAACAACTGCTTATGCACTCGAACAAGTGCTTCAAGGTAAAACTATCATTCTTATCACTGATGAGAAGAGAAAATGGTTAGAGCACTATATAAGAAGCTCTTTAAATAGTGCATCGTTAGAGCGACCGCTTATCCCTATCATAAGCATCGACAACCTATATGTTCACTACAATAATGTAAGTGGTGGAGAGATGATAGATGTAGTAGATGATATGATATCGCTCTCTTATAAAAATGATTACTTTTTCTGGTACATTGGAAAAGGTGATGATAAGAGATCTGACATCGCAAAGAGAAAAGATGATAGTTACTTCTGGATGTTTGATGAAGATTTTAACAATGCTTTCACACTTAAGTCTTACGATAAAAGATTAGACATCAAACTTCTTCAGCTCTATCGTCTTTTTGACGCTTCATTAAATGCCACAATGTTTGGAGAGGTAGATGCAAACTCTTAAACAAGTAAAGGGACACATAGTTATCTCTGGTGCTATTGAAGAAGAAGCTTCAAGACTAGAAGAAGAACTAAAACCTCTACGTGTTGTAAAGTTTGTAGTAACTGATGAGAGTTTTAAGATAGAACATGCAAAAGCTGTTTTAGCCGAGTCGTACATAAGTACCTCGGAAACTAAGTATATCATCATAGGTGCTAGTGATCTTACTGATGTAGCACAAAACTCCCTTTTAAAACTTCTAGAAGAACCACCAAAAAACATAGAGTTTATAATCATAAGTCCTACAAAGTCAAACCTTCTTCCTACTGTTCGTTCGCGTTTACCAATTTTAAAGGTTGATACACAGCATAAACGAGTGGATATAGAACTCAACCTTGCAAGACTTGACTACAAAGATGTTTTTGCATTTTTAAAAGATAATGCTCGAATAAAAAAAGAGGATGCTAAAGAGTTAGTAGAATCACTTTTTCATCGTGCTACAGTGACAGATATGCTTATACTCTCGCCAAATCAATTGGATAATTTTGATAAAGCATATAGACTACTGAATCTAAACTCAAGACCTCAAAGTGTACTTGCTATGCTTTTGATGAGTTTTACTAAAGAGAGATAATGATAGTAGAAAAATTATCTTCCAACATAGATGCAAAAGCTTATCTTAAAGAGTTGGGTGTTGATGGTGGTGGCGTTAATATATTAGCTGCTAAATCAAAAACTCATATCATAAGCATAAAAGATTTAAATGTTGGTGGAGCAAATATCTTAAAACAAGACGCTCTCTCTATAGGAGCTGACTTAGCAGTTCCTCGGGGAACTGTTTTGGCTACAACTCCTAAGGTTGATACACTTCTTATAGCTACAACGGCACAACTTAAAACACTTGCACGAAAAGAGTTAGCACAGCCTTTTGGACTAAAAGAGCTAGCACAGAAACTTCAAGAGATAACTAGAGTGAAAAGAGAAAGCGAAGTCGAAGTGATGGGAATCATAAATGCCAATGATGATAGCTTTTTTAGCCAGAGTAGGTTTCAAGCAAGTGATGCTATCAAGAAAATAGAGATGATGATAGAAGAGGGTGCTTCTATCATAGATATCGGTGGCGTCTCCTCAGCTCCAAACGCTAAAGATGTAAGTCAAGAAGAAGAACTCACTCGTGTGAAGCCAATCTTTGACCTTATAAAAGAGAAAGAGCTTTTTAAAAAGGTGGCGTTTAGTGTTGATTCGTATGAGCCGAAAGTTGTAGAGTATGCCCTAAAGTCAGGCTTTAAAATCGTAAACGATATAACAGGTTTAGAAAACGACAAGGTTGCAGAACTATGTGCTAAGTATGAAGCAAAAATAGTGATAATGCATATGCAAGGTAAGCCTCAAACTATGCAAGAAAATCCTCACTATGATAATGTACTAGATGATGTATATAGCTTTTTGAAACAAAGAGTTGAAAAAGCTGAGAAGTTTGGTATAGAAGATATTGTTTTAGATGTTGGAATCGGCTTTGGAAAAACTCTTGAGGATAATCTACGACTTATAAAGCACTTAGAGCATTTCTTAACACTAGGAAAACCACTGCTAGTTGGGGCATCTAGAAAGTCTATGATAGCTCATATAGACAACTCTGAAGTTAAAGAGCGTTTAGCTGGGACATTGAGTATTCATTTAGAGTCAGTTCGTAATGGAGCTTCTATACTCAGAGTACACGATGTAAAAGAACATGTTCAGGCTATTAAAGTACAAAAAGCTTTGGATAGTATATAGGTAAGAAAGTATAAAAAGAGTTAGCAGATGATGCTAACTCTAAAAAGATAGAGAAAGCTACTGCTTAAATCATAATCCCACGAATCATATAAAATAGTACAGCTGCAAGTGTTGCAGCCGCTGGTACTGTAATAACCCATGCAGCTATAATTTTCTTAACAGCATCGCGTTTTACATACTCAACTTTTTTAGTCTGTTTGATATGTTTTTTTGTAGACTTGATAAGTTTCTCTTCATCAGCTATAAGTTTGTAAAGCTCAACAACTCTTTCATACTCTGTTGAACTTTTTTCAGACTTATTTTCTAGTGTTTTAAGTTCTGCTTGATAGGCATGAAGATTTGTTTTCTCATCTTTGATAATCTCTTTATCTTCTTCTATCGTCGTTGTATCATTGAGGTGAAGATACTCTCTTAGGAAACCTACACCAAATACACCACCGATAGCGATGTGAGTTGAACTAACTGGAAGTCCAAGCTGGGAAGCAATGATTACAGTTATAGAAGCAGCCATAGCGATAGAGAATGCTCTAATCTGGTCAAGTTCTGTAATCTCACTACCAACTGTTCTAATAAGTTTAGGACCATAAAGAGCAAGACCTAAAGCTATACCAAGTGCTCCAACACCCATAACCCATAGAGGGATACTCGCTTTAGAAGAGATACCACCATTTACAACAGCGTCATTTATCGCAGCTAAGGGACCAATAGCATTTGCAACATCATTTGCTCCATGAGCAAAAGATAGCAGTGCAGCAGCAAAGATAAGTGGAATAGTAAAGAGTGTATTTACAGAGTCTTTACTGTTTTCAAGAGCTGTTTTATTAGAAGCTAGTTTTGCTTTGATAACAAAGTAAACTATCAAAGCCGTGATACCACCCATAACTAAAGCAGTTATAAGTGTAGGTTTCTTACTCATCTCTAAAGAAACAAGAGGAAGATAGTTTAATACTTCAACAACATCAGGCCATATTTTTTTAAGACCTTTGAGTGTGAGGTATGTAACAAAAGCCCAAGACATAAGTGCAACAAAAACAGGAACCCATTTTTTTGCAGCACTGACTTTGTCATCTTGAAAGACGATGGATTTTTTTATCGCAAACAAAAATGCAGCAGCGATAACACCTCCAAGAACAGGTGATATTACCCATGATGCAGCAATCTTACCCATAGTTGTCCATGAAACTATACTAAAACCTGCAGCAGCGATACCTGCACCCATAACACCACCAACTATAGAGTGTGTTGTAGATACTGGTGCACGCATCATAGTTGCAAAGTTTAACCATAATGCAGCAGCTAAAAGTGCAGCCATCATAGCCCATATAAATGGATCAGCGTTTCCACCAAATGCAGAGATATCAATAATCCCTTTTTTGATAGTTTTAACAACTTCTCCACCAGCAATTAACGCACCACTAGCTTCAAAGATAGCAGCAATTACAATAGCCATAGTCATTGTCATTGCTTTTGAACCAACAGCTGGACCAACATTATTAGCTACATCATTTGCCCCTATGTTCATAGCCATATATGCACCTATTAGTGCGGCTATAGCAAGGAACATATTATTTGGTATTCCACCATTACTTAGAAAACTATATGTGAGTACACCTATCATAAAAAATAGTGCAAAACCTAAACGTGTAAAGTCAGTTCCACTCTTTTTAAGTGCTTCTTCTTCTAGCTTTTTCATTGTTTGTATTTCCATCTATTTCCCTTCTTCTTTGACATATGCTTTTACAATCTCTACTCTAGAGAGTGGCTTACTTTGGTAAACTTGTGTATTGTTTAGTTTACCGAGTGTTGTGTATGAATCAGAAGTAATCTGACCAAAAATAGTGTGACGACCATTGAGCCATGGTGTTGGAGCAGTTGTTATAAAAAACTGGCTTCCATTTGTAAATGGTCCACGGTTCGCCATAGCAAGGATACCGGCTTTATCAAAAACTTTATCTTTATACTCATCTTTGAAATCTTTTTTCCAGATACTTTCGCCACCACGACCACTCTCAGTAGGGTCACCACCTTGAATCATAAAGTCTTTGATAATTCTATGAAATGCTACACCATTGTAGTAGCCATTTTTTATATGTGTCATGAAATTCTCAACAGCTAAAGGTGCTATATCATCATAGAGTTCTATCTCTATGTCACCTTCTGTTGTCTGTAATACAACTAATGGATGTGAACTGTTTTGAGTTGTCTTTATCTCAGACTTATGAGCTGTCTGTTTCTGTGAAGAGTTCTCAGATGCACATGCACTAAATGTAAGAGTAAGTAGTAGGCTTGCTACTAATAAGATCGTTTTATTCATTATTTTTCCTCAAGTGTTAGACATACAGAGTTGATACAGTATCTTTGATATGTTGGAGATGGACCATCAGGAAACACATGACCTAAGTGTGCATCACATGTAGAACAGAGAACTTCAACACGAGTCATTCCATGTGTAGAATCTCTTTTTTCAGTTATTGCACCTTCTACTGATTCAAAGTAGCTTGGCCAACCAGTACCTGAGTCAAACTTAGTATCTGACTCAAAAAGAGGAGCATCACAACAGACACATCTATATGTGCCTTCACCTTTATAGTCATAAAACTGACCAGAAAAAGGTGCTTCCGTTCCATGCATTCTACATACGGAAAAAGCTTCAGGACTAAGCTGGGCTTTCCACTCCGACTCGCTCTTTACTACTTTCATAAACACTCCTTAGATTTTTTATCTCTTGGCAATCTTCTTCATAAAGAACATCGACACTGATATTTGATAAATTAAAGGCATATTCTATCTCATTTTTGCTGGTAAAACATAAATCCATTAAGATAATATGGTTAACATTTAGGGCATTAATATCTTTGTATGTACAGAATGTTAAATCATTGTGTTTTTGGTTGATTAAGTCTATATTACTATCTAATATTTTTGGTTTTTTAGTGATGAAATGTTCTAAATCATCTTTGAGTTTTTCTCGACTCAAGGAATTACTTACTACTAATATATTTTTTGATTCATTTTTAAGTAGTGATGCTATAAGGTGTAAAGCTTTTGCATGCGGGTTTATCTTGTGAAACTTAACAGACTTGTTTTTGAGTCTAAAATTGTTATTAAAGTTAAGTTCTTCAGGATTCACTTCACTGTTTACAAGAAGTAGTTTAGACTTTTTTTGGATGTGTTTTAGGTAAGAGATAAAGTCATTTGAAAAGATGTTAGCATCATCGCACATTATCAGGTCTGCAACATTAAAAGACTTATTCATTAGTTTTTCATCGATAGTAAGGGTATCTAAACTATCTCGACCAAGTTTATCCTGATGCTTATTTATAAGTTCTAAAGGCGTAATGATTTCTATAAGTGTTAAGTCGATTTCAACTATGGCTCTCTCAACCATCTCTAGAAGCTTCTTCTTAAGTATGTTACAACTTAAAGTAGTTGGCTTAATTATAATAATTTTGTCAGAGCGTTTATGAAAGATCTCTACCATAGCTTTTAAAAGTAAAACACTACTTTTCCCACTTGCATAAGAACCATTAAGTGTCTCTAGTGGAGATATCTCTTTATCTATATAGTTTATCTGCTCTTGTGTAGCAACATGAATACGATTTTTCTCATCCATAATGGCATACTGTACAAGTAGTGTTCCCACTATATCATCTATGCTCGGAAGTTTTGTGTTTTCTTCTGAAGCATGCTGAAGCTTTTTAAATATATCTGCTTGAAGCGAGTCACTAAAGATAACCTTCTCTTTGGGGATTAACTCTTTAAAGGGAAGAGGTAAATGCTCATACTCATCAGCATTTAAATTTTCCATCAGTAGGTAGTTAAAAATTGGAACACCATCGTTATGTATAAGTTCATTAAACTTTTTACGAATTATATTGTGAGTGTTTTCAAATGCTAGTGTATTTTTTGAAGTCTCTTGTTGTTTAGCTTTTTGTATATCGGCATTTTTAAGTTCATCAAATGTCCACTCTTTACTTTCAAATATATATAAGCCACGTAAGTTGTCAAGTACCATTAGTGGTATCTCATAAGATTCTGTATGATGGTAGATAGTAACATCTTTGTATATCTGTAAATTACTTTGTAGTGATAACTCTTTAAGTCGTTTTACTAGAAGTGAGTCTGGAACTCTAAGTGTTTTGTTTTTCTTGAAGAAGAATGAAGTTAATGAAGATATATTCATATGAAGATAAAATATTCACACCTTAAGTAAGGTATGAATATTCTAGTAACTATTTGCCTGAAGCTACACGGTCTTTAAGACCTTTACCAGCTTTAAACTTAGGAACCATTTTATCTTGAGTTGTATAAGTTTTATCAGTACCTGGTACTTTACCACTTTTACCTTTTTGAAGTGCAGCAGTGAAACCACCAAAACCTACTAAAGAAACATCTTCTTTTTTAACTAATGCAGTTGTAACTGCTTCAGTGAATGCTTTGATTGCATTTTCTGCTTCAACTTTAGTTTTGTACTCACCGCTAGCTTGTACTAATTCAACGAATTGTGCTTTATTCATAAAAAACCCTTGGATTAAAATATTTTCCGAACTTCCATCGTGGACGGATATAATTCAGCTATAGACACTTTATACTTTATTTGCTTAAATTTTTCTTCTTTTTGTAGAAATTGAGTAATAATTGTGAGAAATTTGTTTCTTTTAGTCCCTGTCCTGCTTGTTTTAGAAGCTTTGTAGTGCTGAGAAGAGATTGCTTAGAAAGAATTAAAGATGATATTTCTTTTAGTTTTTTATATTTATCACTCTGTGTATGTATAGACATAAATACATCTTCAAGACCATCTCTCTCATTTTTTGTAAGTGTGCTCATTTATCTAATCCTCAAGTCTATTGATTTTTCTAACAGTACGAATAATCTCATCATCATCTAATCTTCCTAACATCTGCATAACAGTAGCGGCAGCTTGTGGTTTAGCACGACCAAGCTTCCAGTCCTGATATGTTCTCATAGAGATACCAAAACGTGCAGACATATCTTTTAAAGATATTTTCTTACCGTTGTTTTGAGACTCAAGAGAGTTGTGGAGAATATTAAATAAATCATCAATTTGCATGGAAGAATTATACGGTTTAGATACTTAAATATACATTTAATTTATATTAAATGTATTAATAATGTATATAATATATTTTATATATACTAAATAATAGTATTAAATGTATATTTAATAGTTTTTAATGTGGTTAATACACGGAATACCGTATGCAATTTAGATAGTTATATGATTTGAGTTTACAGGATTGGTATTAGGTTAAAGAAAAGTGAGGTGCATGTGTGGTTTAGGTTAGGTTGTGCCTGCAGTTAAATCTGCAGGGTATAGAAAGAGGTGGGAGGTATTTGAGTTTTAGTACTCTAGTAGATCGCTATAGTCATATTTTGAAAAGTTAAGGAATATTTTTCCATTTTTGATGATTACACGAACATCTTCATCTTTGACAGCTAAAAATCTTTTTTTGATGATCTTTTTTTGGTAACTCTGTAAATCAGTTTTTTTGAGATAGTTTTTAAGTTCAACTTCTGTCTCATCTTTGTGTGGTATGTTTTTCTCTTTAGTATGTTCGAGAGTTTGTACTTCATGTACAGTCGTGTTTTTTTCGTGTGCAAGTTTTGCATTGATAAGTTCAAGTATATTTTTTAGTTGTTCATCTTTATTGCTATAAACTTGTTCTATCTTACTCATCTCATCACGTAGCATCTGCTCTTTATCATCTATAAGTTTATCTATCTTTGCTTCAAGTGTAACTATCTTCTCTTTGAGCTGTTGATTCTCTTTTTGATAAAGACCTAATACCATTGCAACTGTAGTTTTAGCTTTTACAACGGGAGCAGAAGCTGCGGGCTTTGGTGTCTGAAGTGGCTGACTTTTTTGAGTAGCTATCTCTCCAATCTTTTGATTGTCTAAACTACTTTTTGGAACTATGATGTATGTGATACTATTTTCTATTATATAGTTTAGTTTTTTTGTACGAAGTTTTGAGTTTATCATCTCTTTTGACATTTTAAAGTGCTGTGAATATTCGTCTATTGTAAGTCTCATTTCCTCTCCTTGTTATATTAATGAATTGAAGTTTATATCTGGTGGATTAATGATACCAGATTTTCTAAGCCAGATAAGGCAGCCTTTTTTTTCTTTATTATGTTTGTCTACAAAGCTATATACACTAGATTTTTTAAGTTCATGTTGTCGAAGCAGGGTATTAAAATCTTGATGAAGTGTTAAAAACTTTTGAAAATTTGAATAAGCTACATCAGAGACCATGACTGTAGAGATTGTAAAGTTTTTCACTTCTAGATATCTAGAACAGTCATTGAGTCCATCTCCAATAAAGTTTTTACTTCCCAATATATCGGTAAACTCGTTAACTTCACCAGTGTGAACAGCTATTTTTATACCTTCATAGTATGGATACTTGTAAGTAATGAGTTCTGAAAAGTGATTAAAACTGAGACCTAGGATAGCTCCGAAACCTTTTAATCTTGGGTTTAAGATACAATAAAAACCATCTCCAGTAGAAACAAATCCTATGATAAATTTTGAGAGAGGCATGTTAGAGTTAATAAGCATCTTCTCTATCATCTTTTT
>JAYEJR010000047.1:0-1164 GCA_034660715.1 Campylobacterota bacterium
ATGGAACTGAAGCGAAGCCAGTTAACTTTGTTTTCCACGGTGGTTCAGGGAGTGAGCCTAGTGAAATAAGCGAAGCTATCGGTTATGGTGTTATAAAAATGAACATCGATACAGATACTCAGTGGGCAACTTGGATAGGTGTAAAAGCTTATGAAGAGAAATACCATGACTATCTTCAAGGTCAGATAGGTAATCCTGAGGGTGAAGATAAACCTAACAAAAAGTACTATGATCCTAGAAAGTGGTTACGTGCTGGACAAGAGACTCTTGTAGATAGAGTTGTAGTGGCGTTTGAAGACTTAAACGCGATGGATAGAAACTAAACTAAAACATAGTTGTTAT
Organism: Campylobacterota bacterium; assembly: GCA_034660715.1. Classification (GTDB taxonomy): domain Bacteria; phylum Campylobacterota; class Campylobacteria; order Campylobacterales; family Sulfurimonadaceae; genus Sulfurimonas. Next base: position 343 of record JAYEJR010000047.1, read on the forward strand.
AGAAGTAAAAGCTAAGAGAATTTACAAACTTAAATTTTCTTAGCCCCACAAAGAAGTCTTCCCTCACCTTTATCGTTTGCGTATACGACTTGATATCTATTGCTCTCTATATTTTTATCGTAGTCACCAAGAATTTCAATGCTAAAAGTTTTATCCATTATTTGAGAAGAGCGCATTTTGTTGTCTAAAAAGAAAAACGCGACTCCTCCGTCATTGGCGTCAAATAGATAACCTTGCGCTTTATCATGAGAAGTCTTAACCAAAATATTGATAGGTGGAGATATTATGCTTCTGCTTGCGATCCTTTGATTCATCACAGCCTGAAAACCATCACTTAGCGCTTTTAAGTTTGTACTCTCTTTCATAATTTCCAATACGGCCTCATTAAACATCTTAGAGTTTTCTAGCGTTACGGTGGAGTAGTTGTTTATTTTGTTTAATCCATCAAAGACGTCATTTAATTGCTCAAGTTGAGTATCAAACGTTTCTTGAAAACTATCTATGGAGTCTACCGTTGTATTTAACGTACTATCTATGGAAGTGAACTTTTTCTCTAACTCATCAGACTTTTCTCGTAGTTCAGAGAATATGTCCTTTGTGGCTTCAGTGTCACTTGTAACGTCACTAATGCTTTGCTCGATTGAACTAATGACTCCCTGTATCTCTACTGCGCTTTGTTGAGATTTCTCAGCTAGTTTTCTAACTTCATCGGCAACAACGGCAAATCCTCGACCATGTTCACCCGCTCTTGCAGCCTCAATAGCCGCGTTTAAAGCGAGTAAGTTTGTTTGGTCCGCTATATCCGATATAGCTCCAATCGCT
>JAYEJR010000047.1:1264-2960 GCA_034660715.1 Campylobacterota bacterium
TCTTCTACTTTTACGGTTGCGTAGGAAGCGTTAAACGTGATATCTTTTGATTTTTGCACTACGTTTTGAATTACAGGTTGGAGTGAGTCTGCAGTTTTTTTCAGGTGTCTTATAATTCTATCAAACTCGTTTTGAGATGAGCCTTTTTGAGTCATTTCGTCTTTTAGTTCCTCGTCTAAAACAAAGTTGCCATTTTCAATTTTAAAAATTACCGCTAAAACTCTTTGAACTCTTTTGCTTATCTCAAAGTGAAAAAATATTTGGATTACTATAAGAACCAGAAAAATATTTAAAAACCAGTTTAGTATCATCAAAAATATATTGTTGTCCAACGTAGCGATATAATCAACTAAATCTATCTTTACGTCTTCAATGGCTATTACGTTGCCAGCAGACCATGTCGGATGACACATTAAACAGCGATTTTCTGCTTCAATTGGACGGGCTAAAATATAAAAATCTTTTCCATTTTCCACTATGAATTTCTCTTTTTGTTTTACGTCTCTGTTTTGCGTAAAATAGTCTATTAGAGTCTCTTCGTAATCCGTTGCTCTGTTTCTCTCGATCATAGGCGTTTTGGACGCTTGCTTAAAGAACACTTTTCCCTCTGAAATATCCGTAAATCTTTTAAATACTTCATTTTGAATTACTTGTGGAATCTCTTGTGATTCACCCTCATAGGCTTTATCGCGATTTGGACCGCCAAAGAACTTCTCATTACGACTCTCTAGCAGAACGTCAGCAAAGTTTAAAATCGCCTCCGCCTCCGTCTTTAGATTCTTATTGTATTGAATCTTGTTTTCGTCATAAAGCTTCCAGTAGGTTGCCGTAGTAACTATGACAATAGTTAAAAAAATCAAAAGTGAGAAAGCGGTACTTATTTTAAATCGTCTTAATTGTTTTAACATAATTAGAATCCATGGTTTTAAATATATATATATATATATTCGTTGATTATATAAGCAGTAAGTTTAAAGGTGAGTTAAATTTGAGTCTATTTTTTGGATTGCTTTTTCTATAAACTTATAAGTTCCATGATCTGAAGTATTTTTCATTTTTGTACTAAGATTTTCTAGTACTTTTTCTAAGTCATTATAATTATCACTTAGCTTTCCTCTCATCGCATTTTTCATATCTAGTTCTTCTTGTTCTGTTAGAGCCATTTTAGATCCTTTATTTTTCAGCAGTATATCTAAGGTTTTTTCCTAAAATATTAAAGAAAATATATAAAACATAAAGAGAAGAGGAGTATTGGTTGAGTTTGAAGAGTTAAACGCCATGTAGTAAAACTAAGAGTTTAGTTTTTTATAAATATCACTGATAGATGATGTCTCAGGATGTTTAGCATAATAAGCTCTTAGTAGTTGAATTAATCTATTTTCGTTAAATCTCCAAAAATGTTTTTTATTAAAACCTTCATCCTCTTTTATCAGTTTTAGGAGTTCACTAGTAGTTATATCTGGAGTGGATTTTTTAATAGTTGAGAGAATCATATTTAAAAGTTCTTCTTGTGAAGCTTCTGTTGTATCATCATCTTTAAGTTCTTTATTTGGTAAAAAAGCCCAAATTTTCCAGATACTTATGACTAAAAAAATTATAAAAAAGATCATCATCCATGTCGAAGTGTCTATTTCCATCTATTTCCTTCATTTATTCGTAATTCTGAAGATTATATCATAAGAGTTTTGTTAAAATA
>JAYEJR010000048.1:0-14256 GCA_034660715.1 Campylobacterota bacterium
CTCTGAGAATTTAAGGGTTTTTAGAGGTGCCCTTAATTAAATCGTTAATTCTGTATTTACTCGAAGGTGACCACATCATCCATCCGTTAGCACCTATGTTTTCAGTTGCACGAATCTGTTCTTGAATTTCAAACTTTTTGTATTGTCTACGTTTCTTTCTATAGTCTCTGAAGTACTGTAGCCAAGGCCTTACCCTATTGACATCGATCTTTTCTGCTGAGTTTTTAACACTTCTATAAATAACAGCATAAGGATGATCCGCTGGATAATCTAAATAGAATGAACCATAAGAGAAACCGGAAGGGTAGAGCATAGGTGCTAAGTAGTCAGCATGTTTTGCAAGGGACTCTATAGTCTGTCCTATTCCGTTATCATCTTTACTCCAAAATACATTTCCGTAAGTATCAACAGAGATAAAGACACCATATTTTCTTAGTCTTGTTTGTGCAGTATCTAAAAAAGTCTCTATCGCTTTTATACGGTTCTCTTGAGTGTTTTCTTTTGAGTAGTGAAGCCCACTTTTTGCAGGGAACCGTATGTAGTCAAAGTTTATCTCATCAAACCCAACTTTAGCGGCTTCCTCAGCTATGGAGATAGTGTAGTTATGAGAACGCGAGTCAAAAGGATCAACCCAAGCCATCTTGTCGTGGTTTCTCCATATAGTTTCGTTATGTTCGTATCTAAGAGCATAGTCTGTGTTATGTGATGCTTGTACTTCATCTTTAAAGGTAACAATGCGAGCTATCGTATAAATATTGTTATCTTTCATCTTCTTCATAAACTTCTGTATATTTCTATTTGTTCTATTGTTTTGAGCACCATAAGAGTTAGCTTGTTCAAAAGAAGTAAGATAAGATGTGTAACCATGTTCGTTCTTAACATCGACTACAACAGCGTTTGCAGAGGTCTTTTTAATGGCTTCTATCAAGTTTTTTGAAGTCTTAGAGTTATTGCTAGCACCCCAAAATGTCAGGTAGAGAGCTTTTACTTTTATCGGTTCAAGATGAAATGTTTTCTGTGTTGAGTTGCTATCAAAACTAAATGGTTTGTATCCATAGGCTTTGATATGGAATTTTGATTCATTCGAATCTATAGTAAAGGAACCATTTTCATCGCTTTTCACAATCGCTTTAGAGTTACTGATAGTGGCGTTAGACAATGGAAGTGAGGAGTTAATGTCTACTATAGTTGCATTAAAAGACGCAAAACTCAAAGATGGTAGTAGTGTTAGTAAAAAAAGTAGTTTATTCAAATGTTTTTCTTTCATATTTATCTCTCATTCAAAAAATGTCCTAGACTTACATCACTCCATGCTTTGGAGAGTTTTAGGTACTCATCTATAGAGCTATAGACTTTTGCAAAGTCTGGGTTCTTCTCGCTAAGCTCAGTGATAACCTCTTTAAGTCCTTTTTTCCCAGCATCGTTTACATCTTGAGGAAAAGAGTTTAGTTTAACACCTAGGCCTTTGAGCTTTTGAAGTGCATATATATTTTCATGATGAAACTCTGAAGTCATGTTCGAGTTCATCTCACTTGCACACACCTCAATGATAGACTGATGCTCATAAGCCATCTTACCCCAAGAGTGTTTGTTAAAAGTAAGTTCTAAAATAGAACCTGGTTCATGCCATCCTGAGTAATAATAAGGAGCAACTTTATAAAAGCCCATCTTAATATCAAGTGCAGGACCAACCCACTCAGTCGCGTCTATAACACCACGTTCAAGTGAAGTATATATCTCTCCAGCAGGCAAAAGTATAGGGTTAACTCCCATTTTAGAGAAGACTTCGCCTCCTAGCCCAGGTATACGCATTTTTAAACCTTGCATATCTTCGAGAGAATGAATCGGTTTTCTAAACCATCCACCCATTTGAATATTTGTGTTTCCACCCATAAAAGGGTGAAGGTTATACTTGGCATACTGCTCTCGCCATAACTCCAGTCCACCACCATAAAGCATCCATGAGTTTATTTCTTCAGCTGTAAAACCAAAAGGTATACCACTGTAAAGAGAAAATGCTGAGTTTTTACCTTTCCAGTAGTACGGTCCAGAGTGAAAAGCATCTATTTGTCCGCTACTTGTTGCGTCAAATACTGCTAAAGCAGGGACTAAAACATTTTTTGGAAAGATTTTTATCTCTAAGCTTCCTCCACTTACGGCGTTTACTCGTGAAGCAAAGTTCTCAACACCTGTCCCCATGATAGGAAAGTGTGCAGGCCAAGATGTAGCAAGGTTTATAACAGTTTTTTTATTTCTGTTGATATTCACATGTTTTTTTTCTTTACTCTTTTGAGGATGTTTTGAGTAATCTATTGCTTGACGATTACTCTCATTACATCCATTAAGTGCTAATGCTGCTGAAGCAGTGCTTGCTGTTGTTAAAAAGGTTCTACGATTCATAACAGATTTCCTTTACAGTTAATTAAAATCAAATAGCGACATCTGAGCTTGTGAGTTCATCGGTTTAGAGAGAATCTCTTTGTTAACACCAATGACCAATGCGAAATGAAAGGAGCTATTTTTTAATAAATTAACAATCTCATTTTCATTTTTATAAACTAGAAGGGACTCTTTATTTTCTATCATTTTTATAAGTTTGTCTTCGTGGTAGGGCATAACATATATAATCTTGGCCCAAGTTGCTTCTCTTTGAAGAAAAAGTACTTGAGACTCAACTAAAGAGCTATGCTTTTCAAAGATCAAAACCTTATCGCTAGTACCAAACTCTTTAACTTCAAAGTTCTTATTTGTAAAAACTGCTTCAAAATGGTCTATTGGTATAAACTTCTTCAATCGATAGTTTATTTTTAGGTTTTTAAATAGAGAAAGTAATATCTCTAAATAAGGAATGAAAAATGGTGATAATAGTTGTCTTTCATAAAAGATATCATCATAAATAAAAGATGTTTCAAAAAGTGTTTGTTCTACTATATTTATATGGTTTAAAGAAGTTTGCGAAAGTTCTATTGTTTTTGTAAATATATCTCTGTTGACAAGAGTAGGGCAGAAAAGAACACTGCTGGTATCTTCAGCATCCCATAAAAGTTTACAAATATCTTTGATATCCCCATTGATGGCAACAAAATTAGGTTCTGTAATAACTTGTAGCGCTAGTTTTAGAACTATTTCATTACATTCATATACAGAAAAGTTTTTTTCTATAAGTCTAAAACGCAGGAGGCGCTTAAGCGCATCTTCTATAGAGTCGACTTTAATCCATGCGATTTCACTATCGCTAATTTGAGTGGGCTTACTAAAGAGTATTCCATATGCCCCATTGAAAATAGCATCTTCTATCGTTTCTTCTTCAAACGCCATGAACAAATCACCACGCTTTACAGCTTTAGCATCAAAAACAACATTGGTAAAACTACTTACAAAGGGTTGATTAACTAATTTACCATTTGTAAGCGCAAGGACATTTTCAAGTCTCATCCAATCGGTGTGCCTGCCTTTTTAGGTTTTTCTGGTCTAACTAAACATAAACCATCTTCATCCTTAGCAGCAAGAAGCATTCCCTCTGACATCATGCCCATAAGCTTTGCAGGTTTTAGGTTTGATACAACACAGACTTGTGTTCCTACAAGAGACTCTGCAGAGTAGAACTCTTTTATTCCAGCTACAACTTGTCTTGTATCATTTTCACCAAGGCTTACTTGTAGTTTTAAAAGTTTTTTACTTTTAGGAACTTCTTCGGCTTCTAAAACAGTTCCAACCTTTAAAGATGTTTCAAAAAACTGACCTATCTCTATAAGGTTGTCATCAAAGCTAGCTTTTGAATTATGTTGTTCTTTCTTTTTAGAAACCTTCTCTTCTTTTTTAGGAGGGTTTGGTTCAGCGTTTGGTGCTTCTGGCATTAAAGGCTCCTCTACACGAGGGAAAAGAGGCGGAACTTTTTTGATATTAAATAGTTTCAATAGCTTTTTATCTACAACAAGCTCATTAAATGATGCATTATTGATTTCAAAGTTAAGTGCATCTGCAACTGTATTAGTAGTGTTTGGCATAACAGGGTGTAACATGATAGAAGCTTTTGCAAGAACATTAGCAACTAGTGCAACTGTTGCAAGTGCTTCGTCAACCTTGTCGTTTTTCATTTTTGCCCAAGGCTCATGCTCAGTGATAGCTGTGTTTCCTATAGAAAACAGTTTCCAAAGCTCTTCAAGGTATCTATGAGTCTGCATTTCACTCATAAAACCATCTAGAGTTGCTAAGACATCGTTCATAGCGTTTAGTTCTTTTGAGTGGTACTTTTCTACATCAACGCTATCGATTACAAAGTCTGAGTATTTACCACTCATACCGATTATACGGTTAAGAAGGTTACCAAGGTCATTACTTAGTTCAGAGTTGATTCTGTCAATAAATGCACGTTGAGAAAAGTCACCATCTTGACCAAATGGAACTTCTCTAAGCATAAAGTATCTAAGGTTTTCAACACCATAAGCATCTGAAACCTCTTTAGGAGAGATTACATTTCCTTTAGATTTAGACATTTTTTCACCATCTCTAGTCCACCATCCATGAGCACCTATCTGCTTTGGAAGAGGGAGGTCTAGACTCATAAGAAATGCTGGCCAGTAAATAGCATGAAAACGCAGGATATCTTTTCCAACAAAGTGAGTACTAGCTGGCCAGAAGTTCATGTCTGCATCGTCTTTACCATAACCAAGTGCTGTTACATAGTTGAGTAGGGCATCTAACCAAACATACATAACATGCTTATCGTCATTTAAACTCTCTGGCATCTGTACACCCCAAGTAAATGAAGTACGAGTTACAGAAAGGTCGCGAAGACCACCTTTTACAAAATTTTTCACTTCATTTGCGCGTGAACGTGGCATGATAAAGTCAGGATTCTCTTCATAATGAGCAAGAAGTTTATCTTCATACTCTGAGAGTTTAAAAAAGTAACTCTCCTCTTTAACAACACTTGTAGTACGACCACAATCAGGACAAAACTCTCCATCTATAAGTTGAGTCTCCGGAAAGAAAGTCTCACAACTTACACAGTAGTTTCCTTCATAAAAGTCTTTATATATATCACCCTTATCAAACATCTTTAAAAATGCTTTTTTAACACCAGCCATATGGTCTGCATCTGTTGTACGAATAAACTTAGAGTAACTGATCTCAAATTCATCCCATAGGTTTTTAAATGTAGCGCTTATTTCATCTGCAAACTCTTGAATAGGCTTACCAGCTTTAACTGCTGACTCTTCTATCTTTTGACCATGCTCATCAGTACCAGTAAGAAAGTAAGTTTCATTACCTCTTAATCTCTCATATCTCGCAACTGTATCAGCGATAAAAGTAGTGTAAGCATGCCCTATATGAGCTTCTCCATTAACATAATAGATAGGTGTTGTTATATATTTATTACTCAAGAGTTTATCCTTAATATTTATTTCATTTTTAGTAATTTAGAATTCGAATCCACCAGTATCGCCCTTAGACATACTGTTGTAAACTGCTTTGACATACTCATCTCTGAGCTCACAGCCAAAGTAAAACTCACAAAGACTGCAAGATTTGTGAGATTTTTCTTTTTGACAAGTTTGAAGTTTTTGTATCATATCATCAAGATAGATTTCAAACTTATCTTTTGTCTCGTTATGCATTTTTTGCATAAACCTCTTTTACTCTTGCTATCTCATAGTTTGAACCAAAGAAACAAACTGCAGTATCATGGATATGACCATGACCTAGAGTCATCAGGTCGTTTTTACCATCAATAGCTCCACCACCTGACTTTTCATAAATGTAAGCGAAAGGAAATACTTCAAATAAACGACGTAGCTTTCCTTCTGGCTTGTCAGACGTACCTGGATAAGAGAAGAGTCCACCACCTTTAAGAAGTATCTGGTGAAGGTCAGGAACCATTCCTCCAGAATAACGAAGACGATAACCCTCGGCAAAGAAACTATCAACAAGTTCTTTATGGTAAGATGCCCAGTTCTGTTGTGTTCCACCAGGAGCATTTAGCTTACCTTTTTCATTTAGACGGATCTCTTTAACAAACTCAAACTCACCAGCTTGAAGTAGGTAAAGTTTTGTTTTGTTTTCAGCAAATACCATTTCAACACGAGGGCCATAAACTACATAACAAGATGCTACCATCTTTCCTGAACCAAATTCGCCTTCGTATATACCGAAGATAGAACCAACACTTAGGTTTACATCTACTAAAGAAGAACCATCAAGAGGATCGTAAGCGATAAAGTACTTTCCGCCTTCGTGCATTAGTTCTGCATGCTCTTTCTCTTCACTTGCTATGGTGTGAATAGAAGGAACATTAGAAAACTCCTCTTCGATAATCATATCACACTGAATATCAAGTTGAAGTTGTGTTTCACCAGAACTGTTTTCTTGCTGTGAATAACCAATGTCTTTTACATCAATAGCATCTTTAATTCTAATAGCACTTCTTTGTATCGCGTCAAATATATCTCTCATATAGTTATTCCTTTGTTTGTTTAGACTTTTTTTGCATTTTTAAATATCCACGATATTATTTCATCAGAGTCATTGAGATCTAATATGTCAATATCTTCGGGTAGGTCATAGTTTTGAGTGTTGATACTATAGTCAGATGCTAGAGCATTCATATAAGGAATATAGTCCTTATCAATGAAGTTTCTAAAAACACTGATACGGGGCAGTGGAAGTTTTTTTAAGCCCTCAACAAGCAGAACATCAAAGTCATCAAAAAGTCTTATCATGTCATCTAGTTCAGATTTTCTTTTTGAAAAATATGTTGTTCGCTTATCAGATGTAACTATTACCTCTGCACCTGTGTCACTAAACTTATAGCTATCTTTACCTTCAACATCAAAACGAGCTTTGTCTTTTGGATCGTGTTTGATGATTGCTACTTCTAAGTTGTGCTCATGTATTAACTTTCTTGCCACTTTTAATATTAAGGTAGTTTTACCACTATTTGATGGACCAGTAAATGCGACAGCTAATCTTTTACCCAACTTCTATACCCTTTGAAAAATTTAAAGTGATTATACAAAAGAAGAGTTTAATAAGATATAATTTCACACAAATAAGAGAGGAAAAATGAAAACTTTTTTAATAATAGTGTTCTTGCTTATGGCGTTTAATGCCTGTTCAACAAAAAACGCTTACTCTAGTCTAAAGATAACCCCATTTCAAGAGAAGAGTGAAGAAAATACATTGAGTTCAAAGATTCAATATAAAGATACCATAGATGGCTTAGTTACTGCCATATACTTAAATGCATTAGAGCCTGAGACATATGATGGAGAAGAGTATTTTTATGTATACTTGTATACAAAAACAAATAATGATGATATAAAGTTTTTGCTAAACGATAAGGAAGCTACAAAGGTTGAAGAACTAAAAGCAGAAAATATTTTTTCACATCTTAGTAAATTTAAAACAGATTGGAGTCAGTATTATTTAGTTAGTTTTATAAAAGAAGATGAAAACTTATCATTTCAAGTTCAAAATGATAAGTTTTCTTCAGATAAGTTACTCTTTCAAAGAGCAGAAAAGTAAAGAGTTAAACGCTAGCTGCTAAAACACTAAAAAGGTAGCTAAGCACTACAGTGATAACTTGAAGACCTATTATGATCACTAGTGGAGCTAAATCAAGACCATTAAAGTCTGTTCTCATAAACCTTCTTACAAATGAGTAAGCAGGTTGTGTGATTCTGTTTAAAAATTGTACTACAGGGTTGTATGGATCTGGATTTACAAAACTTAGAAGTGCTGCTATGATTAATACCCATATGTAAATATTTATCAAACCTGTAAATATACCGCCAATCTGTAGTATAGCTATCCCTAAACTGCTCATTTTATAATCTCCCCAATGTAGTTTTTTAGATGTTTGTATATATCAGCCACATTCGGGCCGCTCTGTGCATTTGTCAGTAGTATACGAAGAGGGACTATAAAGTCGTCACCTTTAAGTCCCGTTTTCTCCATGATATAGTTCTCAAAATCATCATACTTATCAAAGTAGGGTGCACTCTTAATAACTGTAGTCATAGTTGCTGTTTGTTCTTTAAACTCTTGCGGAATATTACGCTGAGTAAAGACAGGAGCTATTTTAGCTTTTAACTCTTTTGTTGTCTGAACTTCATCAAGATAAATACGAGCAAGTTCGCCTATTTCTGCATCGGCAAAACCAACATAACGTGATAGTTCTTTAGCATCAAGGTTTTTAAGATGTGCTTTATTTATCTCTTTAAGTGCTTCTATGTCAAAGCGAGTAGGGGACTTAGACATGGCGTTTAAGTCAAACCATTCTACTGCTTCTTGCATTGTAAATATCTCTTTAGGAGCTTTATTACCCATTGATATTAAATAATTTGATATAGATTCTGGTAGGTATCCATCTTCAAGGAGTTGTTTAATACTTATGCTATTTTCACTTTCAATTGCAGGTATATGAGCATATTCTACTTTTTTGTCATACTGAAGAGAATTACGAATATGCTCTTGCTTAGGAGTGTTTTCTAGTTGATCATCGCTTCTAACAACTATACTTATATCATTTAGCATATCATCAACGGCACTCATAAAATCATAAGTAGGAGTTTTATCTTGATTTAGTATAGTAAAGCTATCAATCGTCTCAGACTTGAAAGTTCTATCACCCATCACATAGTCTTTTACTACTATAGAGTCGTTAGGTTTAGCTACTCTAATACTAAAGGGACTTGTATTGTCTATAACAAGTTCAGCAGGAAGGTTTCGACATGCATCGTCATACTGGTAAGGTTTTTTAGCTACCTTAGCCTCATTTTGTTTTTTCTCAATCCAGTTTGATGAACAAAAACAACTAAAAGCTTTTTTCTCATGAACTAACTGAAGTGCCATTGCAGAGTGAAAGCGTACATTTTGACTCTGATATATTATCTGAGAGTACTCAATGCCAAAGAGAGAGCAGATATCTAGTATCTCTTGATCTTTTCCCTCAATATTTCTATCTTTATCTGTATCTTCTATTCTGACAATTAAGTCTTCTTTTCTTTGTTGAGAAATGATGTAGTTTATTATAGCAACACGAAGGTCGCTAATATGCATATCACTAGTCGGACTAGTTGCAAATCTTAGCATGAAAAAATCCTATAAATAATTTACGGAATTTTAACAGATGATTGCTAATAGTTAGCTGTTACTTTAACTTCTGGGCCACAAGCTTGTTAACTACTTGAGGATTTGCTTTTCCTCCTGTAGACTTTAGTACTTGACCTACAAAAAAGCCCAGTAGTTTTGTATTACCAGCTTTGAATTTTTCTACATTGTCAGGGTTTTTTGCAATGACTTCATCAATGATAGGTGCTATTACATCAGGGTCACTTATCTGAACAAGTCCTTTAGCCTCTACTATCTTACTTGGATTCTCTCCGCTTTTTATCATCTCTTCAAAAACTTGTTTTGCTATCTTATTTGAGATAGTTTTGTCGTCTATCATTTTAACAAGTTCTGCCACCTGAGTTGCACTAAACTTTAGCTCCTCTACTTGCATCTGTTTTAACTCACGTGCTACTTCATTACTTACTATATTTGCAAGTGTTACAGGTGAGTTAAACGCCACTAATGCATCTTCATAAAACGCAGAGAGTTCAGCATCACGAGCGAGAGTGTTTGCTACTTCTGAGTTTAGTTTTAGCTCTGTAGTATACTTATCAAAGAGGGCTTGCTCTGCTTCACTCATAGCTACGACTTCACCGTCTATTTGTACTTTTTTCTCTTTTGGTGCTTCAACTGGTGTTTTTTTCTTTTTAGAGTAGGAATCTTTAAGACCTACAATCTTGTTAAACACTGGCTTTTCATCTGTATAGTCAACTGGATCAGCATAGAAGTAACCTTGTCTCTCAAACTGAAAACGCTCATCAGGTTTATCTGTGATAACTGCAGGTTCAATAAGTGCATTTTTGATAACTGTAAGAGAGTTCGCGTTTAAATCTTCAACACTTTCAGGGTTCTCAGCAGAGTAAAGTCTGTCATATACCCTTACTTCTACCTCTTTAGCCTTGTGAGCACTTACCCATTGGATAGCACTTTTTACTTTTATGCCACTTGTGTCCGAACCACTTTTTGAGTTAGGATTGTACTCCGCTTTTATCTCCACTATCTTGCCATCAGTATCTTTGATGATCTCTTTACAAGTGATGATGTAGGCGTGTTTCAGACGTACTGGCTGCTCTGGTGTAAGACGAAAGTAACCTTTTGAAGGGTTCTCCATAAAGTCTTCGCGTTCTATATAGATCTCACGAGAAAAAGGTATCTTTCTCTCTCCCTCTTTTGGAACATCTTCAGGGTAGTATGAAGCATTTAGCTCTTCACTCCCTTCGTAGTTCTCTATAGTCACTTTAAGTGGGTCAAGTACAGCCATAACACGAGGAACTTTCGTGTTTAAATCATCTCTTATACAGAACTCTAACTGTGCAACATCAACCATAGAGTTAGCCTTAGCTATACCAATCTGCTCACAAAAAGTTAAAATAGATTCAGGAGTGTAACCACGGCGTTTATACCCTGCAATAGTCGGCATACGAGGGTCATCCCAACCGTTTACCTGTCCACCCTCTACGAGTTCTAAGAGCTTGCGTTTACTCATAACTGTGTAGTTTATGCCAAGTCTTGCAAACTCATGTTGGAATGGGCGTTTTACATTTAAGCCTAGAGTCTCTAGAACCCAGTTGTAGATGTCTCGGTTGTTTTCAAACTCTAGTGTACAGATAGAGTGAGAAACCCCCTCAATGTAGTCAGATAAACAGTGCCCAAAATCATACATAGGGTAGATGTGCCACGCATCACCAGTTCTAAAGTGATGAACATTTCTGATACGATAAAGAAGAGGGTCTCTCATCTTCATGTTTGGTGCTGCCATGTCGATCTTCGCTCTTAAAACATGTTCGCCATCTTTAAACTCGCCGTTTTTCATTCGCTCAAAAAGGTCTAGATTCTCCTCTATGCTACGTTCAGCATATTTGCTGCGTTTACCAGCCTCTGTAACAGTTCCACGAAGCTCTCTCATTGTCTCTTCGTCTACACTATCCACATAGGCTTTACCCATTTTTATGAGCTCTACTGCATAGTCGTGTATCTGATGAAAGTAGTCAGAAGTAAAACGAACATTGCCCTCCCACTCAAAGCCTAGCCACTCTACAGCATCTTTGAGAGCTTCAACGTACTTAGTGTCCTCTTTTGTTGGGTTTGTGTCGTCCATTCTAAGATTACAGTGACCCTTATAGTCACTTGCTATTCCGAAGTTAATAGCGATAGATTTAGCATGACCAATATGTGGAAAGCCATTTGGCTCAGGAGGAAATCTTGTAACTACTTCTTTGTATTTACCTGCTTGTAGGTCTTTCTCAACTATTGTACGTAAAAAATCTTTGTGCTCGCTCATTATTATTAAACCTTTTTGATTATGAAACTTTATAAGAGTAGTATTTTAGCGACTTTGTGCTTATAACAGCTTAGATGCTCTTTTTTATCATGGCTTTTGATGTAGTAATTAAGTAGATAGAGTAGGGGATTCAATATAAATATATATGTTTGATTTGTTATTTTTATTTTGTTAAAAAGGGAATGTATTTATTTGTAGGTGGTGACCCCGAGGAGAATTGAACTCCTGTAACATGGATGAAAACCATGGATCCTAACCGCTAGACGACGGGGCCACATAACTCAACTGTTTTGTTGAGCCGAAATTATATGTATTTTATGCTTAAAAAAACATAAAATACATAGTAAATTATCTATTAATCGTAAAAACTACGTAAAGCTCTAATGATTACAGCATTTTTAGAAATACTTTCAGCTTTTGCATTTTCATTAACAGTGTCATATATATCTAAAGGAAGAGAAATTGAGAAAGTTTTTGTTTCTACTTTTTTCTTTTTAGCGATCATAGCTGTTACACCAGTTAAGAGTTCAATGATTTTTTTAGTATCAATTGGTTTTTGAATAAAGCTGTTAACGCCAACTTCAATAGACTCAGAGATTTTCTCTATGTCATTACTTGCAGAGATTACAATAATAATCTGAGTAGGGTTAATTTCACGTATTTTACGAGAAAGCTCAATACCATCCATACCTGACATAATAATATCTACAAAAATTACATCTGGTTTATTTTCTAAGTATAATTTTAAAGCACTTTCACCGTCAAAACAAGAATTTACATCTGCAAAAAAGTTTTTAAAAGTAGAACTTAAAAGCTCATTAGTTACTTTTTCATCCTCAACAACTAGTGCTGTAAGTTTTTTTGTCTGTTCTGTTAACTGAATTAAGTCAATATTGCTCATATTTCATCCTGTGTATGTTTATTTAGGTGAATTATACACTAAAAAAGTAAATATAAATAACATTTTGAAACATTAAAAATAATGTTATTTATTAAAACCCCTTAGAATAGGGCTTCTTAATAGGATTATGATGTTAAAATATATGACTATTTTTTATTGTTATCAAGTTGTATTTTGTTTAAACTGTTCTAACCATTCAACATCAGAATCTTTATGATCCTCTTTTTGATCTAATAATGAACCTATTATATCTATAAGTGTTTTTTCATCCATAAACTCTAATAAGTCAGGGTTTATAGTTGTAGTGGTTGTATTTTCATAGTTGTTTAATAGATTTTGTATATCTAGTATCAGTTGTTGTTTATTAGTCATTTTATATATAATCCTTACTATTGGTTAACATAATGTAAATTCTCTTGAAAATTATATTCCAAGTTTTGACCTACCACCCATCTTAGTTATTATCGTATCTAAGATAATATTTTTACTATTCCATCTACTTTTAACATAACTGTCATAGCTAATAGATTTATTCGGGTTTATTGCAGAGGTAATATTGATCTCTTTATTGTTTACTATGCTCTTAGATATATTAGTAAAACTCTCTTTAGTAAATCCATATAATAACTTAATTCTTTTTTTGTTCATATTTTCTAATATCATATATAAAGTATCTTTTTCGTTAGATAGTTTAAAAAAGTACATATTAGCTTGTGTATCTAATAGTTCAGTATTATACTGAGGAAATATAAGACCAACTGTTCTACTCATGCCATAGCTATATATATAACCTGTAGATAGAGATGCATCCTCATAAGTTAGTATAGAGCCATTACTCATTTTGTATACTTTTTGTAGAACATTTATATTTACTAGGTTTACCCTACTTTCATAAAGAACTTTACCGGTATCACTTATCAGACTTTGTTCTTTTGAAGTTATTTGTAATGTGTCGTTGATATTTTTTATATGAGGAGTGCTACAAGCACTAAAAAGTACCATTAGTGAAGTTAATATTGTTTTCATAATTACCTTGATGTATTAAAAGGTACAAGATAAGCCGAGTTGATACATACACACAAAGTAGGTGCTTTATGCAATAATCGTGACAGCTTTACTATGATTAAGTGTGTATATGGTCACTTAACGGTCACCCTATTTCCTCATATTTATTCGATATAATATCATAAAATAGAAAGAATATATACAACACAGAATATGAAAACAAGGTAATAAATGACTTTTGCGGAACTGAAATTAGATATATGTAAATTCATTAAATTATCTTTATCTGATAAGCAGTTTAAGGATAAACTCAAATCATTCCGGCTCTTGATATAAAAATTGCTACGGGAACAATCTATAAAAAGAAACCAAATACTTTTGAATATTATGGAGACATATTTTTAAAAGAGAAGAGTGTCAATAAAAGTTATTGGCTTAGAAAATCTTATTACGAGAGAGTTATTGATTTTTTTAAAGGTCAAGCTATTAATTCAATTACAAGACTTGATATTAAAAAATATCTAATATCTTTAAATATCAAATCAATCTCTAAAAATACTTATAAGAGTTGTATCAAAGAGATATTTGAACTAGCCGTTGATGATGGTGTCATAGCTGTAAACCCAGCTTTAAACATCAAATTAAAAGCTGATGAACGAAAAACTATCGACTACTATACTCGTGAAGAGGTTGAGAGACTTCTATTTGTAGCCAAAGGCATTACCAAAGCCTATTTAGAAATAGCGTTTAACACAGGGCTTAGAGTTGGTGAAATCCTAGGTTTACAACTAAGCGATTTTAGAGATGATGGATATATTTAGTCAATCCTGAAAAACCAATTACAAACCAGACTTACAATTTTAGATTCAATAATTCTACCATAATCTAAAAAGTAGCAGAAATAGTTTGTCATATTTTTGCTTCTCATCTTCCTTGAGTTGTATTAGAGCAT
>JAYEJR010000049.1:0-5462 GCA_034660715.1 Campylobacterota bacterium
TTGCGTCTCCCTGCATACCTGCTGCTATAGAGAGGCTAAAACCACTCTCATTGGCATAGGAGTACTCTGCCCCATAGAGTGGTTTTAAAATACCTCTATCGAGCGGGGAGATGTAAAAATCCATAGCATTGGAGAGCGCTGAGTTTTGCGATGTCTCAGGATAGAGATAGATAATCCCTCCTCTTACTAAATGCTCGGGACCTTGGTTATACTGTAGATAGGCTTTGCTTCTATTGATTGTAAGCTCTCGTCTATCATCTGTGAGACTTCTCTTCGCATAGATAAAACGCGCACCCATAAATAGAGAGAAGTGCTTATCTATAGAGCCTGCAAGAAATGGAGTAAAGAGAGGATTTATAACATCATTCTCCATAGTCACACTCCCTTTGGGGGTAAATCTTTCAAGTGTCATACTATTTGAGCCAAGCCCTGCAAAGAGTCCTAGAGGGGTGATGCTATCTTCTTCTGATAAAAACCTCTGGAGAGTTGTTTTATCACCCTGTGAAAAACGCATACCATTTCGTAAAAAGCTCTCACCTGTAGAGTTTAGTGTTGGTGGTACACCTATATGACACCCTCCACATTGCATATCATACTGACGCGCAAATATTGTTGTCGCACTGAGTGTCTCACTCAATATCATTACCAACATAAAAAACGTAAAAATCCATTTTTCTCTTCTCATTGTATCTCCTATTATAATAATTATAATAGGATTATATAAGATAAATACTTAAATAATAATAACTATTATCATTATAATTTAAAGAGTGAAAGTTAGATCAAATATTATTTGACACTTGAAACGAAAAAAGAGATCTTTTAAAGGGGTATTTTTGCAGGGTTATAGAAGCGAAGAAGAGCATATATCGCTCTTCTTCAAAGGTTTAGTGAACCATCATATGTGGAACAATAAGTGGATATTTTTTCATTCTTCTGAAAATATGTTTTCTTACAACTTGACGAAGATCATTTTCTAGAGCTCTAGAATTTTCAATATGACCCTCTTTCACATTCGTAAGGAAAATCTCTATTACATCTTCCATCTCTTTAGCAAAAGCTTTATCTTGCTTGTCTGGAACGATACCAAATGTTGTTACTTTTGGCTTGCTTAACATCTTAGAGTTTTGCTCACTAACTTCAGCAACAATCATTACAACACCATCAGTAGCAAGTTTTTGACGATCAAGAACGATGTCATCTTCTATCTGGTGGTTGTTTTGGTTGTCTATATAAGTTTTACCTGTTTTAACAGTTTTAACTTTTCTCATGTATTTAGGTGCGATCTCTATCTGCTCGCCATCTGTCATAAGAAGGATATTTCTCTCTGGAACACCACACATCATACCTGTTTCACGGTGTTTCATAACATGGTTATATTCACCGTGAATCGGTAAGAAGAACTTAGGATTCACTAAACGCAGCATAAGTTTTTGCTCTTCCATAGATGCATGACCTGAAACATGAATGTCTTTGCTCATCTCAACTTTAGCACCAGCACGTTGGAGGTGGTTAAGCATACCAGAGATAGAACCTTCATTACCTGGAATAGCACGAGATGAAAGAACGATTAAATCAGTTGGTTTAATCTTCACATGTCTATGCTCACCAATACTCATTCTAAATAGAGCAGAGTTTGCTTCACCTTGAGAACCAGTTGTAACGATAAGAACTTCTTTATCATTGTAGCGAGATACTTCATCTGCATCGATAAAGATATTTTTTGGAAATCTTACATAGTCATACTGTAGAGCAATTTCGATGTTTCTTTCCATAGAACGACCGATCACACAAACCTTACGGCCATACTTGATACCATATTGAATAGCTTGTTGTACACGGTGAATGTTCGAGCTAAAAGTAGAAAGAAGTACACGACCTTCTGCTTTTGAGAAAATACGATCTAATGCTGGTGCAACACTTAACTCTGAACCTGTCGGGTTAGGGTTATGAGAATTCGTAGAGTCACTAAGAAGTGCTAAAACACCCTTCTCACCATAATGAGCAAGTCTATGCAGGTCAGCTGTATAGCCATCAACAGGAGTATAATCTATCTTGAAGTCACCAGTATGGATAACTGTACCAGCTTCAGTAGTAATAGCCACTGATGAGCTATCTAAAATAGAGTGAGTCATATGCATCCACTCTACTTCAAAATCATTACCGATTTTATACTGTTCGCGTTTTACGATAGGGTTAAAGAGTTTTCTATGCTCTTTCATATGGTGCTCATCGAACTTGTTTCCAATAAGAGCTAAAGGAAGTGGTGTACCATATATAGGGAATTGCATCTCTTTATAAAGGTATGGCATTGCACCGATATGATCTTCGTGAGCATGAGTAATGATTACTGCAACAATCTTATGTTTGATCTCACGAAGGTAAGAAAAATCAGGTACTAAGATATCAACACCATGCATAGTCTCATCTGGAAAACTCATACCAACATCCACAAGAATTGCTTCGTTTTCAGTTTCCATAATCATGATGTTTCCACCAATTTCACCTAGTCCACCAAGTGGAGTTACACGGATTTTAGCTTTTGAATTTAGGTCAAGTTTAAAGTGAGGGTTAAGTCTCTGCTTATGTGCTTCTTGATTTTTAGTAACAAATTTTTTAAGATTTTCATCAACTGGAGTAGGTTGTCTACGGTGACGATTTCTATTTTTGTTTCTGTTGTTATTAGGCTTGTTACCTGCTGGTTTATTTCCAGATGCTTTATCGCCACCATTTTGATTATTATTTGGTTTACGATTATTATTATTTCTATTGTTGTTATTTCTACGGTTGTTATTTGGTTTTGCTTGCGTTTGAGGTGCTGATGCTTTTTGCTCAGTCCCCTGTGTCTCTTCTGCCATCCAAACTCCTTTTTATGTTTATATTATTTTATAGAGTTGGTGATAGTCCTTAGTGTCAACTTGATGAGGACGAATCGTATGTATAAGTTCAAGCTCATCAAAAGCTTCTTGAAGTCTACTTTTCTCATACTTTGCAGAAAGATTTTTCATGAGAGTTTTACGAGGTTGGCTAAATGCAACTCTTAGCATATCCTCAAACTCTTTATCACTTCTATCTGCATTTTTTTGTATAAGAAAAACTGCTGAGTCTACTTTGGGCTGAGGATCAAACGCAGTTGGAGGTACTTTGACAACTATGTCAGCTGTTCCTATACTCTGAGCTATTATGCCCAAAGATCCAAATACTTTCTCACCTGCAGTAGCACAAAATTTCTCTGCGACTTCAAGCTGTACCATTACAAGAATGTTTTTACACATTGGATCTGCGAGTGCTTTTAGGATTATATTCGTAGCGATGTAGTAGGGCAAGTTAGCCACTAAATCATACGGTTCGTCAACTAAAGCAGTCTGCCAAGCTTGTAGAACATCCCCACAATTAATGTGGAGTCGCTTGGTAGCAATCTCTTCTTGAAATTCATTTTGTAACAGTTTACACAAATCGGTATCTACCTCAAAAGCTTCTACACTTTTGACATCAACTAAAAATTTAGTTAAATCACCTAAGCCAGGCCCAATCTCTACGAGTTTGTTCTCATTTTTGGGCATCGCTTCGACGATTTTTCTTAAAACTGATTGATCTTTTAGAAAGTTTTGTCCAAACTTCTTCTTTGCTACAACGCTTTCTTTATTCATGACTGTGAGTTTATACTAAAAAAACTTATATTAAGGTAACAAGCCTAACAAATTTTGTTATTTGTCACCTAATCGTCTTTTTTATACTAAAGCTTCTATTTTTTCATCTGAAACAGCTATTAGTCTACGCTCTAGTCTATTGATCTCATCAAGTAACTCTTTTGATATTCCTTCCATTTTTCCATAATAGTCTTGTGCTAATGTTAGTTCAGCCTGACTAAGCTCTTTTCTTTTTCCACCAAAGAGTTTTGAAAAGAATCCTGCTTTTTTTTCTTCTGCAAAGTAAATGTTAAAAATACTTAGGTAAATATCATGCAAGGCAAAATGTAAAGATTCTATTTTTTGCATACACTCCAAAGGATTATTGGAAAGAGCATTTAATATCTGTCCTTCAGAATAAAACCATTTTCCAAAATTACATTCTGTTGAATCGACTGGTATTGAATCTTCTTTGACATCCACTCCATTAATTAAAAGCTTAGCTTTTTGCACCCACTTTATATGAGCAGTCTTTGCAGATCTCAAGTGCTCTAACACATTTTCTTTTGTCATATTTGTTCCTAATTACTATAATTTATTATTATAGTATTAACTGTATTAAACGAATATAAAGATTATTATATGATTCTAAACTATGTTTCACGTGAAACACTAAAAACGACTTTGAATGGTGTTAAGTAATTATAAGTCTAGAATAGTATAATTCAAAAATATGTAATAAAGGTATATTTTCATGAACTATTTCGCAAAAAGAATCATTCCTTGTCTTGATGTAAAAGATGGCCGTGTTGTAAAAGGTGTCAACTTTGTTGGTCTCAAAGATGCTGGTGATCCAGTTGAAGTTGCACGTCGTTATAACGAAGAGGGTGCAGATGAATTGACATTTTTAGATATTACAGCCTCTTCTGACAATCGCGATACTATTGTTGATATAGTTGCCGAAGTTGCACGTGAAATCTTTATACCCTTAACAGTAGGTGGTGGGATACGTAAACTTGACGATATCTACAAACTACTAAATGTAGGTTGTGATAAAGTTAGTGTAAACTCTGCTGCAATCAAACGTCCAGAACTTATAGATGAGGGTGCCAAGCGTTTTGGATCACAGTGTATAGTGACCGCTATAGATGTGAAAAGAACAGACAATGGTACATATCATGTTTTCTTAAATGGTGGAAGAGTTGATACAGGTATCGATGCTGTAGAGTGGGCCAAAGAAGTAGTTGGGCGTGGAAGCGGTGAAATACTTCTAACCTCTATGGATGCAGATGGCACTAAAGCTGGTTTTGAGTTAAATATAACAGAGCAGATTAGCCAAGCTGTTAATGTACCAGTTATCGCAAGTGGTGGAGCTGGAACTATGGAGCATATAAAAGATGCTTTTGATCATGGTGCGGATGCTGCATTAGCTGCCAGTATCTTTCACTATAAAGAGATAGATATCATGGACTTAAAACATTACCTACATGACCAAAATATTCCAGTTAGACTCTAACTACAAATTTTACAGTAGATACTCAACTGATAAACTCATGCAACATTGAGTAAAAACTAGTGTGACATAGACAAAGCTTGTTCTTTAGTCACAGCTATAATGGGAAGCACTTCCCAAAATTTCTTTATACTGATAAAGGTATGAAATACTATTAAGGATATACTAAATGATTATATGCGCTGGAAATAATGAAACTTTTGATTTTGCACAACCGATGGGAGTAGGGCTAGTTGAAACAGCAATGAACCTAACTCGTCTATGCCTTTTTGATAAACCTGAATTTTTACTCTTTGTTGGCAGTGCTGGTTCTTATGGTG
>JAYEJR010000049.1:5562-14070 GCA_034660715.1 Campylobacterota bacterium
GAAACTTTTGATTTTGCACAACCGATGGGAGTAGGGCTAGTTGAAACAGCAATGAACCTAACTCGTCTATGCCTTTTTGATAAACCTGAATTTTTACTCTTTGTTGGCAGTGCTGGTTCTTATGGTGATGCAAAAATATTTGACATCATAGAGTCAAAAACAGCTTCAAATATAGAACTGGCGTTTTTAAGCAATGATGCATATACACCTATAGATAATGTCGTAACAACTAACACAACTAACGTTAAAGACATCGTAGTAAATTCATCGAATTATATAAGTACTAACGCAGAACTAACAAAGAACTTTTTAAAGTTTGGTGTAGGCATAGAAAACATGGAATTTTTTGCTGTACTTCAAGTAGCACAAGAGTTTAATATACCAGCTGGTGGAGTTTTTTGTGTTACCAACTTTACAGACTCTGATGCACAAGAAGATTTTACAAAGAACCATGAAAAAGCAAAAATATTACTAGCTGAACATGTAAAAAGACGTATTAAAGAACTAACAGCTACACCTAAAGGAAACTAAGGTGAATGAGCTAAAACCCTCTCTTCTTGACTACACACAAAAAGAGCTAACAGAACTAATCCAACCAAAATTTAGAGTTAAACAGATATATGGCTGGCTCTATCATCAGTATGCATCTAGCTACGATGATATGAAAAACATTCCAAAAGCACTTAGAGAAGAGCTAGCACAAAAGTATCTCGTTAATCCTCTAAGTATTGCTAAAAAAGAGGAGTCTAGTGATGGTACTATCAAGTATCTCCTAGAACTACAAGATGGCAAAACTATGGAAGCTGTTTGGCTTAAGATGAAAGATGAGCTTAAAGATGAGTCTGGAAATGTTTACCAAGAAGCAAAATATACTATCTGTGTATCTACACAAGTTGGATGTAAAGTAGGGTGTACATTTTGTCTAACAGCAAAAGGTGGTTTTACAAGAGATCTTAGTGCTGGCGAAATAGTAGCTCAAGTAGTTACACTCAAACGCGATAACGATCACAAACACAATAGAAAAATTAACATAGTATATATGGGAATGGGTGAACCTCTCGATAATCTTGATAACCTTGCTAAAGCTATACAGATATTTAAAGAAGAAGAGGGCCTAGCAATCGGTGGTAAACGCCAGACTGTTTCAACAAGTGGTCTTAGCACAAAAATAGACAAACTTGGAGAGATGGACTTAGGTGTTCACATAGCAATCTCTCTTCATGCTGTAGATGATGAACTAAGAACTGAGCTTATTCCGATGAATAAAGCACATAACATTAACTCTATCATTGAAGCTGTAAAACGCTTTCCTATTGACACACGCAAGCGTGTTATGTTTGAGTATCTTGTTATAAAAGATAAAAATGATGATATAGGTTCTGCAAAAAAACTTGTAAAACTGCTAACAGATATAAAAGCGAAAGTAAATCTTATCTACTTTAATCCATATCCTGGAACAGATTATAAAAGACCAACTCGTGATGACATGGTAGCTTTTCAAGAGTATCTGGTTAATCATGGTCTATTATGTACTATACGTGACTCTAAAGGTATCGATATAAGTGCTGCATGTGGTCAACTAAAAGAGCAAACAGGAGAAGAATCATGACTTTAATAGATATAGTAGAGATTATTTTTGTCGTAATTGTATTTGCCGTCGGTGTTGGTGGTTTTATCTATGCAGCTACTAACGATGACGACAAAGACAAGTGAAGCAATTTTATACACTTATTACATTAGCATTTAATAAAAATATGCTATTATTTAATTAACTTAAATTAAGGAGTTATAATGTCAAATAAAACAGATTCAGATAGAATTATGGAAGTCCATGAGTTATGTACAAGTCATTTCGGTGAAGTTCTTTTTGTAGGTATTAAGTTCCATAGTCAAATTGGATGGGTTGCAAAAGCACAATTTAAAGACAGCGATGTTGGAAATTTAACAGCAGATGGTAAAAATAGTAGTGATGCTATAAGAAACTTAAGAAACCGTATTAAGAAAATCATTAAGAGATATAACGGCGTTTAAAGCCAGGAGAGTAAAACGACCAACACACCAGGGAGGTCGTTTATAAATAGTATAATACCCTACTAATCTTATAGAAATATAACAAATCAACTTCACTCATAAAAATCCACTTTCACAACACAATATTTAAGAAATAATTTTCTCTTTAAAATTTCTAAACCTATAAGTTTTTATACATATATATAAAATAATGTGTACTATTCACACATTGTTCTAAGTTGTGAATAAAATATGGCTAATTACAAAATATCTTTTTAAATTTCCTAGAATATTAAGAATAAATTTATATAAAATATTGCTGAAAGAAAAATTAAATTCTCTTTAAACCCCTATTTTAGGGCTTTATGGAGATTGTTAACGCTGGGTGTTATAATTTTAGGTATCACTATATGTTTTCTTAAAAGTTATTCACGTTTAAACTACTAAGACAGACACTTTCGAAGTCTATATCACTTTTTACATTATAAAGCTTATCGTATAGTTCAAACTCAAGTTCACTGGCATGTAACAAAAGTCTAGTCGCTCCACTGTTATCTACTCTATCTTGTGGTGAGAGTTCTCTATCTAAAAACCTACCAACATTCTCTTGACTCTGTCCATAAATAGGATCACCAACTATTGGATGTTTCACGTGAAACAAGTGAACTCTTATCTGATGTTGTCTTCCCGTGTATGGTGAGCACTCAACAAGAGTCATATCTTTATCAGCATAATACTTTAAAGGTATAAAACTAGTCTTAGAAGCCTTACCACTTTCATCTACTTTTACAACCATTCTTACCAAGGCACTCTCAGCCTGTGAGCGCAGAAGTGGCTCTTCCACTACTTGTTCTTCTTTCATCTCTCCATGAACCATTGCTAGATACTTCTTCTTCATATCCCTCTCTTGAAACATCATCTTGATCTCGCGTTCACTAGACTTGTTTCTAGCACACAGAACAAGTCCACTTGTCTCCTGATCAATTCTATGAGCAATGTTTGCGTTCATACCAAACTGATTTTTAAGTTCATCTATAAGAGAGTAGGGTGTCGCTTTTGTTTGTGGATGAATTAGCACACCACTTGGTTTGTCAAAGACTACAAACTCCTCTTCTACATAAGTGGGCTTAAGCCCTTTAGTAATAGGTTCAAAGTATATGAACTCTATCTCGCCTTCTATCTCTCCAGCAGTTTTGAGCATCTTCTCACCGTTTACAAGAATACGACCTTTAGATATGTAACGCTGAGCTTCACGTTGAGGATAACCAAACTCATTCATCAGATAAAAGACTGCTCTTTGTTTCTCTTTAACGAAATACTTCTTCTTTACAAATGGCATACTTAATTCCTCTATTATGATACTTGTAGTAAAATACCATACTTTTGATAAAGCGAATTTTAGCGTAAACGCAAACTAATAAGATAATAGAAGGAACTTAAATGGTAGAGAGATATTCACGTCCAGAGATGGCAGAAAAATGGACACAACATGCAAGATATGCAGCATGGTTAGAAGTTGAAAAAGCAGCAGTAAAAGCTTGGGCAAAACTTGGAAAGATTCCTCAGGAAGATGCTGACAAGATTGTTAAAAATGCGACTTTCTCAGTTGAGAGAATCGAAGAGATTGAAGCTGTAACTAAACATGACCTTATTGCGTTTAATACAAGTGTAAGTGAGTCTCTTGGTGAAGAGTCTAGATGGTTCCACTACGGTATGACTTCTTCAGACGCAGTTGATACTGGTGTAGCATTACAGATGAAAGCTTCTTTAGAGATCATCATTGAAGATGTGAAGATGCTTATGGCTTCTATCAAAACTAGAGCAGAGGAACACAAACTTACTCTAATGGTTGGACGTTCACACGGTATCCATGGAGAACCTATCACTTTTGGTTTAACTCTTGCAGTTTGGTATGATGAGATGGCTCGTCACTTATTAAACTTAGAACAGACTATGGATGTTATCTGTGTTGGTCAAATCTCTGGAGCTATGGGTAATTTTGCTCATGCACCTTTAGAACTTGAAGAGTATGCTATGGAAGAGTTAGGTCTCAAACCTGAACCATGTTCAAACCAAGTTGTTCACCGTGATAGATATGCAAGACTAGCAACTGCACTAGCATCTATGGCTTCTTCTGTTGAGAAGTTTGCCGTTCAAGTTAGACACCTTCAACGTACAGAAGTGTATGAAGCAGAAGAGTTCTTTGCAAAAGGGCAAAAAGGTAGTTCTGCTATGCCTCACAAACGTAACCCTATCCTAACAGAAAACATAACTGGTCTTGCTCGTATGATTCGCTCGTACGCTATGCCTGCTATGGAAAACGTTGCGTTATGGCATGAACGTGATATCTCACACTCTTCTACTGAGCGTTTCTGGCTACCAGATGCTTTCATAACAACTAACTTTATGATGCACCGTATGAATAGCGTTATATCTAAACTTACTGTATACCCTGAAAACATGATGAAAAACCTTAACCTAACAGGTGGACTTGTTTTCTCTCAACGTGTTTTACTTGAGCTACCACTTCAAGGTGTTAGCCGTGAAGATGCTTACCGTATCGTTCAGAGAAATGCTATGAAAGTTTGGGAAGAGATAGGACAAGGAAAAGCCACTACAAATGAAGCTGGCGAATCACTCTACCTTAACCATCTTCTAGCAGATGATGAGCTAAGAAGTAAACTAAGTGAAGAGCAAATTCGTGAGTGTTTTAACTATGATTATTACACTAAAAATGTAGATAATATTTTCAAACGCGTTTTTAAATAACATCACAAAAACAATAGCATAACCATATAAGGTTATGCTAACTATCATCTAAATTTATACATATATCTTCTATCTTAAATCTGTAAATTTCCATCATAGAATCAATCTTATTTAATCTTCTTTTCGATAGAATCTAACACAATTTTTACAATTTTTTATCTGAATATTATTCCTAATAATCACGTAAAAACTTGAAATATACATATCAGGAAATATTAATGATAACAGTTATAAAAAGAAATGGAAGAACCGAACCACTAGATATTTCTAAAATACAAAAGTACACTTCAGCTGCTGTAAAAGATTTAACAAATGTTTCTCAAAGTGAACTAGAAGTTGACGCACAGATTCATTTCCGTGATGGTATTACGTCTAAAGAGATTCAAGAGACTCTCATAAAAACTGCTGTTGACAAGATAGACATCGATGCACCTAACTGGACTTTCGTTGCTTCACGTCTTTTCATCTTTAACCTCTATCATCAAGTAAATGGTTTTACTGGGTACTGTACTTTAGAAAAGTATTTTGAAAAGGGTGAAAAAGAGGGCCGTATACTTCTTGGTCTAAAAGAGATGTATGACTTAGAAGAGTTAGAAAAACACCTAGTACCTGAGCGCGACTTTCAGTTTAACTACCTTGGGGTAAAAACGCTATATGATAGATACCTTATAAAAGACAAAGACTCAAACCCAATAGAACTTCCTCAACATATGTTTATGGGTATCGCAATGTTCTTAGCACAACGCGAAGAAAATCGTCAAGAATGGGCTATCAAATTCTATAACATGATAAGTACTTTTGAAGTTATGTTAGCGACACCGACTCTCTCAAATGCCAGAACGCCTAGACACCAACTTTCATCTTGTTATATCGGTTCTACACCTGATAACATTGAAGGTATATTTGACTCTTACCAAGAGATGGCTATGCTCTCTAAGTTTGGTGGAGGTATCGGTTGGGACTGGACTGGCATACGCTCAATGGGTTCATTTATAGATGGGCATAAAAATGCAGCGGGTGGAACAGTACCATTTCTAAAGATAACTAACGACATCGCTATTGCAGTTGATCAGTTAGGAACAAGAAAAGGTGCTATCGCTGTTTACATGGAACCATGGCATATAGATATCAATGACTTCTTGGACCTTAAGAAAAACTCTGGTGAAGAGCGCCGTCGTGCACATGACCTTTTCCCTTCTATGTGGCTAAATGACCTTTTTATGCGCAGAGTTCAAGAAGATGCTATTTGGACACTGTTTGATCCATATGACACTAGAGAGTTAACTGAACTTTACGGTGAAGAGTTTAACAAACGTTATATAGAACTTGAAAATGATGAGAGCATAGTAAAAGAGAAACTCAAAGCTAAAGACCTATGGAAAAAGATTCTTACTTCATACTTTGAGACCGGTTCACCTTTCCTCTGCTTTAAAGACAACGCTAACAGAGCTAACCCAAATGATCACAATGGAATCATTCGTAGTTCAAATCTTTGTACCGAGATTTTTCAAAACACTGCACCTAACCACTATAAAATAAAGTTTATTTTTGAGAATGGCGATAGCGTTAGTTATGAAGAAGAAGAGATGGTAAAAGTAGATAGCGGTATAGAAAAACCTGCTAAAAAAGTAACGGCGTTAGACTCACTAGGTGGTCTGCCAATCTTTGTTGTTGAGAAAGAAAAAGTAAATGGTGACACTGCTGTTTGTAACCTTGCTTCAATAAACCTCTCTCGTATAAACACAAAAGAGGACATCAACAGAATCGTACCAACGGCTGTAAGATGTTTAGATAACGTTATAGATCTTAACTTCTATCCTGTTGAAAAAGTAAAACGTACAAATATGAAGTCACGTTCAATCGGTCTTGGTGTAATGGGTGAAGCTCAAATGTTAGCTGAGTCTGGTATAGCATGGGGTAGCCAAGAACACTTTGACAAGATAGATGAACTGATGGAAGCTGTTTGTTATAACACTATCTCCGCTTCTTCAGATTTAGCTGCTGAAAAAGGTACTTACCCAACATTTGAAGGCAGTAAGTGGAGTCGTGGTATATTCCCTCAGGATCATGCAAACGCTGAAGTTATCAACCTAGTTGATCGTGGTGGACTTTTTGCTTCTACTTATGAGTGGGATGAACTTAGAAGTAAAGTAAAATCTCAAGGTATGAGAAATGGATACTTAATGGCTGTTGCTCCTACAAGTTCTATCTCTATTCTTACAGGAACAACACAAGCTATCGAGCCAGTATTTAAGCGTAAATGGTTTGAAGAGAACCTCTCTGGTCTTATACCAGTTGTAGTTCCAAAACTATCTCCTGATACTTGGGCTTTTTACACTCCAGCATATGACCTGAATCAAACAGTTCTTATTAAAGCTGCAGCTATTCGTCAAAAGTGGATAGATCAAGGTCAGTCACTTAACATCTTTATCACACTAGATAAAGCAAGTGGTCGTTACTTAAATGAGATCTATATGCTTGCATGGAAACTAGGTCTTAAATCTACTTACTACCTACGTTCACAATCTCCAGAAGTTGCAGGTGATGTAGAAGATAGAAGTATGGAGTGTGTTGGCTGTCAATAGGCCATACACTTTATGAAACCTCTCTATTCAAAAGACTTACCTGCATTTGTCAAACGTTTTAGTAACTTTGAAGATGCAGACTTTCGCTCTATAGAAATAATCTCCCCACTTCAAATGAGAGTTACACTTGGTGTTCAAGATAGTGCTAGAGCATTTGACTGGATAAGTATAACACTTGAGTTTAGCGGTGTTAGTGATGCAAGACTGCAAGATCAAGAGCGACTCCCTCTCCTAGATATGAGCGATGGAGCAAATATAATCAAAGAAGACAATTTATTTGCATTTGGTATAGGAGAGTGCTATAATATATCAACTATAAAGAGCTCTTCTTGTTACATAGTCTCAAGTGACTTGAAGTATGAAGAGGGTCTATTTTAAAGGATTGATATGAGTTATGATGTTCGTGGAGATATATTAGGATTCCCTGATACTAGAAACTTAGAAATAGTTGAGATAGATGCTCTCTTTTCTACTATGAAAGACCTTGATAATGAAAATATTTCATTTACGATAGTTAATCCTTATCTACTTAGAGAATACTCTTTTGATATTCCAACTGATATAAAAGTTTTACTAGAGATAACTCCTGAGTCTAGTCTTAGTGTTTACAACATACTTGTAGTTCAAAAGCCTCTTGAAAAATCTACTATAAATTTTCTAGCACCTATAATCATTAACAATGACAACAACAAGCTTGCTCAAACAGTTCTTGATCCTAGAAAAAACTCAGACTTTGGTATGGCAGAAACAATCGACTCACTCAAAGATAAATAAGTATGAGAGTAGTCTGTCCACACTGTCTAGAAGTAAATAATGTACCCTCTAAAGAGTCTTATAAAAAAGCCAACTGTGGAAAATGTAAAAAGTCACTTCTAGACACTACCCCACTAGAACTTACAGCTAATAACTTTGATGAAGTAGTAGTCAATAGTGATATTCCTGTTATCGTAGACTTTTGGGCACCTTGGTGTGGACCATGTAAGATGATGGGACCAAACTTTGTAAAGTCAGCTACAAACTTTGCTCTTAAAACTCTTTTTGTAAAAGTAAATACTGAAGAGGAACAACAACTTGGAGCTAGGTTTGGGATAAGAAGCATACCAACACTTATACTCTTTAAAAATGGAAAAGAGGTGCATCGTGC
>JAYEJR010000050.1:0-13974 GCA_034660715.1 Campylobacterota bacterium
TTTGGAGATATAGAAAAACCCTCTTCGCTATGACGTTCTAATTTTGCGTCCTCTTTAATGTCCAAATATTTTCTGATAAAATTTCTTTCTAACCACTCAGAAGTGATTTCTTCATTTCTTAATTGTGCAGAATAGCGGGGACCAACGTTTACCCTTCTTCCAGTGACAATACTTTTTTTCTGAGACAGCGCTACGTGATTTTGGATAAAAGTAGAGTATAACAAGCAGTCTCCATCTATAAAAACAAGATACTCTCCACTACTTGCTTTTATACCATTGTTTTGGCTTAAAGACTTCCTCACTCCAATATCTTCTTGTGTTAAGTGAATAATTTCAAAACCATACTCTTCTTTTGCAAACTCTATAGCATCAGCCATAACTTGAGACTCTCCATCTTCGGCAACAACCACTTCAAAATTATCATATGTTTGATTTTTTAAAGATTTAAAGATTAAACGCAGTGCCTCTGCATCTTTATAAACAGCAATTATTAGACTAACTTTCATTTCAAACCCTACTATATTTTTTTCACCAGCCACCTTAAATACGATATAATATCTACAATTTAATTTAGGTGCACTTAATGAACTCCAGATATAAAATCAATGAAAAACTTTAATCTTTATCTCCTAATCTTTCTTCTGTATTTTGTAACTACTATCATTAGGGTTATCCCCGATGGTTTTCATCCCGATAGTTTAGTCTATATGAGTATGGCTGTTGACATTGTAGATGGAAGTTCTAGTTTTTGGCATCTTCATTTTACCGACTCTCTTTTTAACGAATTTTACGAGCACCCTCCTCTTGGCGTTTACACAATGGCTCTTCCATTTTATCTATTTGGTGACACTCTTCTTGTTGACAAACTCTATGGCGTTATCTCTGGAGTACTTCTAGCGTTTCTTATCTCTGGCATAGTGGGCTTAACGCTTAAGGAGCATAAACGAAACGCTCTTTTGCTTTCACTCTTTTACTTTTTAGCGTTTCCCATCACTGGTAACTCCCTAGAGAACAACCTATTAGAGATTCCAGCCACCTTTTTTATACTCCTTAGCGTTTACGGTTTTTTAAAATACGCTAGCGTTTTAAAACATAGGATTCTTTACTCCTTTGCCTTTAGCATCTCTCTTTTAACGGCTTTTTTAGTAAAGGGGCCAGTGACTCTTTTTCCATTAGCTCTGCCATTTTTCTACGCTTTAGTGTTTCACAAGGAGTACTCTATTTTAGAGATGATCAAGTTCTATCTATTAGTTACTCTTTTTATTTCGTTCTTTTCGTTTTTACTCTATCTCTACCCAGCTTCTAACCACTACCTATATAACTACTTTAACAACCAGATAGTGAGTTCCATAGATGGCTCTCGTGGTGGAGATGAAAGGTTTAAACTTACTAAACAACTTATTATCGATTTAAGTGGCATCTTTTTGGTTTCATATCTTGCCGTTCTTGCGGGAGTTAGAAAATTACCAAAACTTAACTTCTCAAAACTATTTTGGCTATTCCTACTTATAGGACTGAGTGGAAGTCTCCCTTTAGAGGTTAGTCCAAGACAGCATGACTACTACGTTTTTCCCTCTCTTGCTTTTTTCGCCATGGCGTTAGGCGTTCTGTTCGTAGAACCCGTAACAGCCCTTCTAAAGAAGTTCTATTCATACAGACTTATCTATCTACTAAACGCCATCTTACTTATAGCTCTGCTTTTTTTGAGTTATGAAAAAGCAAACGCAAACAGTAGATACAAACATTTTTATAGCGACTTTGTAAACGCCAACGTGGAGATAGTTCAAGGGAGTAAGATTACCGCTTGCGTTGACAACGGAGTGGATAGAGATAAGTTTTACTACAACATAGGACTTAAAGCAAATCTCAAACGCCACTATAGAGCTGAAATAACAGAAGAAGCTAAAGAAAACGAGTACTATCTAACTACAAAAAACTCTCTCAAGAGTTGTGCTGTAGAGAAGAGTAACTATGACTACCTAGGTCCAAAAGAACCTAGG
The DNA here is from genome assembly GCA_034660715.1 of Campylobacterota bacterium. Lineage (GTDB taxonomy): Bacteria > Campylobacterota > Campylobacteria > Campylobacterales > Sulfurimonadaceae > Sulfurimonas. The sequence goes on from JAYEJR010000050.1 coordinate 2,001, forward strand.
TACTACCTCTTATACAAAAAGAGAAGTAACTAAAAATTTAGTAGCTCTTTCTCTACCATACTAAACGTCTCTTGGCGTTTCACCTCATCGCTCGGCAGCATAAAGTGAGTCTGAAGAGACTCCTCGCCTATCGCTTTCCAGCGCGAAGAACTCGCAAAAAGAGAGTCTCCAAAAAAGGTCATAGTTGGCGTTCCAACCAAAGAAGCTAAATGATACGTTCCCGTGGAAGTACTCACAAAAAGTTTAAACCGACTTATAAGCTTTGCAAAGTGTATGAGTCCATCAAGAGAGAAGTAAAACACAACGTTTGCGTCTTGGAGTCTCATCCGCATCTCTTCGTACAGCTCTTTCTCATCGGGACCAAACGTTAAGACTACCTGGTATCTGTTCTCTATTAAAACGCCACGGATAAGTTTCTCATACTCTGCAGTGTTCCAGTTTGCATCGGACGAACCGCCAAAACCTACGTGAAACGCCATAACGTCTCTATCGAAATCGTTGTTTACGCAAAATGCTTCATAAACTTCTTTACTCCCCTCAAGTTCTAAAAGTGGCGTTTTATAAGAGAGCTCTATGTCTGAAAAAAGCTCTTTTGCCAATGCTAAGTTATACTCAAACTCAGCCATTTTCACCTCGGAGCGTCTCTGTTTTACTCTATGCGTGTAAAATATCTGGGCTATTTTCGTAGCGGGCGCTATAGTTTTGGGTATGCGAGCCAAGCACTGAGCAAACGCCACTCTAGTGTTTGAGAAGAGCGTTATGGAGGCGTCTATTTTTTTAGCTTTTATCTTTTTAGCGAGCATAAAAACTGAACTCTTTTCATCATCTACTATCACCTCATCAATAAAGGGACACTTTAGAGCTAAAGCCACATTTATCTTAGAGATACAGACTATTATTTTATTCTCTTTATTGTGCTCTTTTAAAACGTATATGGCAGGAAGTGCTGTGATAAAATCACCAAGTTTATCCGTACGAACTACAAGTATATTCATCTCTTGGCACTTCCTTGAAATTATTTGTTTTATTTTACCTTATAATCGCTATAATTGCACTTATGAAAGCACCATTTAAATGGGATGATTATTCCGACCAGCCAGAACAACTAAAAGATAGAAACTATAAAAAACAGATGCGTAAACGCCAACTAGGCTCACTACTTCAGACAGTTTTTACAGCTCTTGTCATACTGCCTCTATCCATAGTCGCTATGCCTTTTGTTAAACGAAAGCAAGTAGACTCTCACGACTTTTTCTGTATGGGAATCGACTTCCAAAGAGAAGCTGACAAAACACTCGAACTAGTGGACGAATTGGGAGTAAATAGAGTTCTTCTGCGTTTTAAACTTTGGGAAATGGATAAGCTCCAAGAGTTAAAGAGCTATGCTAAGAAACTTCAAACTAAAAAAATAACTCTAAAAATTATGCAAGATAGAGAGAACATAGAAGACTTAACGCTTTTAGAAAACAACTTAAACGCCATCTTCACAGAACTTGATGGACTTATAGATATATATGAAGTTGGAACTACGATCAACCGTGCTAAGTGGGGATTCTTTTCAGTTGATGAATATAGCCATTTCTATCAAGTGGCTTACGACTTAAAACTCAAAAAGTTTCCTGACATTTATCTTATAGGAAGTGGTGTTATAGACTTTGAGTATCACTTCACCGCACATACGCTCTTTAACTTTTTTAAGTACAAGTTTAACGGTATCTCATCGCTTCTTTATGTAGATAGACGAGGTGCACCTGAGAACACTCAACTGGGCTTTACTCTTTCAGACAAGATTGCATGGTTAAGCACTATGGTATGGTTAAGTCCAAAATCGACTCAAGACCTACACATTACTGAAACTAACTGGCCTATAACGGGAACTGCTCCTTATGCTCCTACAAGTGAGTATGAGTGTATAGATGAAGAGTCTTATGCTGATTTTATGCTGCGCTATCATCTACTTGGTTTTGCTTCACAACAGATAAACTCTCTCTCATGGCACCAACTAATCGCTCCGGGATACGGACTCATAGACAACAGGAAAGGCATCAAAAAAAGAGCCGCGTTTCAAACTTATAAGTATATGATAGAGACTCTACAAAATGCTCAATTCTTGAGACTAGACATCAAACGCGACTACTACATACTCCAGTGTTTAGTAAATGATAGACTTCTTCAGATACACTGGAGCCTTAAACCCATGGCGTTGCAAAACGAAGAGTTTTTTGAAGTATACTCAAGAGATGGAGAGTTAGTGAAAGATACATCGTTAAAAATTGGTTCATCGCCTATATATATCTACATCTTAAAAGCGGTTCCGGAAATATACAAATAGAGGCAACTATGACAAATATACTAAATAAAAAGATCTTCAGCGTTAATGTCTTTATATGGATAGCGTTTATCCTCATCTCCATCACATTTGTACTCTACCCCGAGATAGACCTTTACATCTCGTCTCTGTTTTACGATAATGGATTCTACCTCAAAGGCTCTCTTTATGAAGTCTTCTTTTACAAGTCGGTACCCATTGTAGTCACAACTCTCGCTCTTGGAAGCATAGGTCTGTTTCTTTACAATGCCATTAGAGGTAAAAACCTACTTGGCGTAGACAACAAAACCATAGTCTATTTAGTACTTGTTCTCGCTTTGGCACCTGGTCTCATAGTAAACACCACCTTTAAACAAAACTGGGAGAGAGCTAGACCAGGAGAGATAAAAGAGTTCGGAGGAGAGAAAACTTTTTCTCCTGCGTTTATCATGACTGATCAAGGTGGAAACTCTTTTAGTAGTGGCCATGGTGCAGCTGCATTTAGCGTGCTTGGGTTTGCTCTTTTGGCTCGTAAACGCAGAAGCTTATGGATAGGTTTAGCACTAAGTTACGGTGTCGCTGTTAGTTTTGCAAGAATCATAGGCGGAGGTCACTTCTTTAGCGATAATGTCACTTCCTTTTTTATAGTCTACATCACAACCAATATTTTATACCACTACATTATAGAGAAGCGCTCATGAAAATTTTAATTATTTTACCTAATTGGTTGGGCGACGCGGTTATGGCAACTCCAGCAATAGAGCTTTTAGCACTTCACTATCCAAATGCCAAATTTACTTTTGTTGGGAGTTATGTCAGCATCGAAGCTCTCAAGTACCATCCATTATGCGAAAGAGCCATAGTTGATGAGACTAAAAAAGCCTCTTCGCGTTTACTCGCAACATATAAACTAGCCAAAGAGTTAGGCGAGTTCTCCATGGCTGTTACCTTTAGAAATCAACTCCATTCTTCTCTTCTACTTCGTTTTACAAACACCGTAGTCTGTTTAGCAAGAGACTCATGGCACTCAAAACTTCTACTTTCTCATACTCCAACCATTAAAGCGGATAAGCACCTAGTAGAGCAGTATAGCGAACTAGCTATGAAAAACACTGACAACTTTAATGAGCAAAGCCCTCCCCTTAAACTCTACATAGAAGCTCAAGAGTTTCAAAAACCCACTCTTGGAATAAACGCGGGAGCAACTTATGGAAGTGCTAAACGCTGGTACCCAGAGCGCTTTGCGGAGGTAGCTTCAGCGTTTAACGACAAATATGACATCATTATCTTTGGTGGACCTAATGAAGTAGAGATGGCTAAAGAGATAGAGGAAAACCTTCTCTCATTAGGCGTTAAAAACTTCACAAACCTTGCTGGAAAAACAAACATTAAAGAGTTATGCTCAAACATTGCTGGCTGTTCGCTATTTATTACCAACGATAGTGGTCCTATGCATGTTGCAGCAGCCTATCAAGTGCCTACTGTCGCTATATTTGGACCAACAAAGTATAAAGAGACATCACAGTGGAAAAATGAGAAAAGCATGATTGTACGTAAAGAGATGGAGTGTAGTCCATGCATGAAACGCGAATGTCCCTTAGGACATCACGACTGCATGAAGCAGATATATTCTTTAGAAGTTATAGAGGCTATTAAAACTTTACTTTAAACCCAAAGTACCAAGAGGCATTATAGTTTATAGAGTTCTTGTTTTTCGTACCCACACTGTCTTTAAATGTAGTATTTAGGCTTCTATAACCAAGTGTAAGACCAGCATTTTGAATCAACTCTACATCATAATGAATTCTATACTCTAAATAATCTTTTCCTTCTGCAAAACTTAACACTTGCGGTGCATAGTATAAAGAACCATTTATAGACATTGGAACAAGTTCGGGAGCTGGAATTTTATAAGCGAACTCTACACCTAAAGGAAGTGCTGAGAAGTCAGTCTCTTCTACTTTTGTATAGTTTAACTTTGCACCCATACCAAAACTCATACCTAGTTTTCCAACTTCTCTCATAATAAGAAAATTTCCTTCGAAGTATGGGTTTATAGTACTTACGTCATCAGTTGAGTGTGTGCTATCAGCACTTAAGAATTTAGCACCAACAAACATTGTATTTGGTTCAACAGCATCGTTGAATTGCCCGACATCAAACTGCGCACCTACTTCTAAATCTTTGTCGTTTATATTTAATTCCGCATTATGAAGAGCGAATGCAGAAGCCGCACACGCAACTATGATAGATAATTTTTTTAACATGAACTTCCTTGAATCTTTTCTATTGTTTTTGTTGTACTTTTGCCATCGACAAATTCAACAAGTTTCAACTCACCAGCAAATTCTGTTCCGACGACAGCTTTACCTTCATAGTCACCACCCTTGACAAGTACATCGGGTTTTATCATTTTTATAAGATCATACGGTGTATCTTCAGTGAAAGGAACAACAAAGTCAACTGCCTCTAAAGCGGCTAACAAATAAGCTCTATCATCTGCAATATTTACAGGACGAGTAGGACCTTTTAAACGCGATACAGACTCATCAGAGTTCAATCCAACTATAAGTATATCTCCAAAACTTTTTGCAACTTGAAGGTACTTCACATGTCCTACGTGAAGTATGTCAAAACAGCCATTTGTAAATACTACTCGTTTACCGTTTGCCTTACATCTCGTAATGATTGCATTTATATCTTCAAAGCTTTTGATATGTGCATCAGACGTACTTTTATGCAAAGAAGCTTCATACTCTTCTATCTCGGCTATTGTTACCGTAGCGGAACCAATCTTTCCAACAACTACACCAGCTGCAAGGTTAGCAAATGCAGCCGTATCTTGTATGTTCTTACCTGCGCTTAAAGCAAATGCGATAGAAGCGATAACAGTATCACCCGCACCAGTTACGTCAAAAACTTCTTTTGCAACCGTTGGAAAAGTTTCTACTTCTTTATCGTAAGTAACTATACCATCTTCAGAAAGAGTGATGAGAGAGATACCTAAATCACATTCAGCTTTTAATTTTAAAAGGGCTTTTTCTAAACTTTGCGCGTCATCTATATCTATGCCAGTAGCTAAAACTGCTTCTTTTTTATTTGGCGTTAAAAGATAAGCACCACGATATTTAGAGAAGTCGCTTCCCTTAGGGTCAACAAGAACTTTAACATCAGACTTTTTAGCTAAAGTGATTATCCCTTGACAGAGTTCATCTGTTAAAACGCCTTTGCCGTAATCGGATAAAATAATCATGTCAAATGAAGCAATGGAGTCTTTTAAAGAATCTAAAATCTTTGTAACAGACTCATCAGCTATAAGATTTTTACTCTCTTTGTCATATCTAAGGATCTGTTGAGAGACTGCTATAACACGACTCTTTTTTGACGTTTTTCTTCCACTTTGAGTAATAATGTTTTGACTATCAACACCAATAGAACTTAACATCTCTATTAGTTCAGTTCCGATATCATCATCACCCATAACACTACTTACACTAACAGTTGCACCCAGAGCATTTAAGTTATTTATTACATTTCCGGCTCCACCAAGTACAGTAGTCTCTTTAGCAATGTCAACAACTTGAACTGGTGCTTCTGGTGAAATGCGCTCGCATGATCCCCACAGATAGTGGTCAATCATCAAATCACCAACTACAAGGATATTAGGTTTCGCTTTTTTTAAGACATGCATCTATTTAACTTCCGCTTCATAAATACGTTTAATTTCACTTACATAAGCCTTTATGCCATCTTCCATTTCATAAGTAGGCTGATAACCTAAACCCTCTCTTGAAGTTGCTATATCTGCTTCTGTATGAAACTGGTATGAACCTACAAAAGGATTAGGAATATACTCACAAGTCAGAGATGTTCCTAACTCTTTTTGTAAAATATCAACTATATCTTGAAAGCTTCTGGCTTTACCAGTTCCTACATTATAGATGCCGCTTTCACGAGGTTGCATAGCTTTTACATTTGCTTGGATAATGTCACCGATATAGATAAAGTCTCTTAATATCTTATCACTACCTTCAAAAAGTTTAGGATTTTTACCAGCGAGAATCTGATGTCCAAACTGTAAAACCATAGAAGCTGTAGAGTTTTTAAAGTACTCTCCCGCTCCATAAACGTTAAAATATCTTAGCCCAACTATGGAGATATCCGCATCTTTCATATACTCGCGACTTAGATGATCCATGCTTAGTTTTGAAAAACCATACACGTTGTTAGGAGCTTCGCGACCAACTCTTTGAGGAGATTCCGCGTTTCCATACGTTGCTGCAGATGAAGCATAAATCATGTTTGCATTGTGTGCCACTGCCAAATCAAGTAAATCCTTATATGCGTTTACATTTGTTTTTATCATTAAGTCTTGTTCTTGTGCAGTAGTGTCTGAGATAGCTGCTTCATGAAATATATAATCAAACTTATAGTTTACTTCTAAGTCTAGCAACAAATCTTTATCATTAATGTCCCCACTAATGATTTCACCTCTGAAGCCAATAAGGTTTTTAAAATGACCAAAACTTTTTAGATTGCCATTACTCAATGTCTCGCCACTTCTAAAACTATCTAACACTACGACTTTTGCGTCAGGATGATTATTTTGAAAATAAAATGCCAAGTTAGAGCCTATAAACCCTGCTCCACCGGTAATTAAAATTGTTTTATTTTTTAAATCGTCTTCTATGTATCTCATCTGCACATCCATAATTAATTTGTTAAATAAAATGATACCTTTAAATTCATTAACAAGTATTTAAGACACAAAGTATTATAATGTATTCGAAACATTAAATTAAGGAATCAAAATGAAAAAAATCGTAATCGCTTCAATCGCAACTTTAGCTTTAGCAACTGCTTCTATGGCAGCAGCAGTAAACGGTAAAGCTTGTGCAGCATGTCATGGTGCAGACTGGTCAAAACATGCAATGGGAAAATCTAAAAATGTTGCAGAGATGACTCATGCAGATATCGCAGCAGCTCTTAAAGGCTACAAAGCTGGTACTTACGGTGGACCAATGAAAGGTGTTATGAAAGGTCAAGTTGGTAGATATACTGATGCTGAACTAGACGCATTCTCTCAAACTATCGGGAAATAACTGGTACTGAATTGCCTTCTAGGCAATTCAACTTCTACTCTGGCTTATAAGCCTTCTTTTTTAACTCTTCACGTTTTTTATCTTGGTTTACCGCATCATTTAAATCATCTTCATTATCAAACTTTACAGCATTTAAAAACTTCTCTTCATCATCGAACTGTCCATTTTTCACTGCCCAAAGAAAAGCAAAAAGTGCTATTGCACCTAAAAAAAGTGAACCACCTAACATCATTACAACAATCATATTATCCATATTAATTCCTTTTCCATTTATATCTTATTCTCATAGAGTTACCTACAACCAACAGTGAGCTAAAACTCATAGAGAGTGCTGCAACTAGAGGTATTACAAGCCCCGCCATAGCTAAGGGTATTGTAACTGCATTATAAACAAGTGATATCATAAAGTTTTGCTTGATTAGTCTAAAAGTGGTTTGTGAAATTTTAAACGAGTTTAAAAGAGAATTTAGCGAACTATCTAAAAGAACTACGTCACTCACATCAACGGCAATATCACTTCCGCTACCCATAACAATACCAATATCCGCTTTAGCCAATGCTAACACATCATTAACGCCATCTCCAACCATTACAACAACTCTATTTTCTTTATGTAAAGTTTCAATATATGCTAATTTATCTTCAGGACTAAGCTCATAGTTTACATTTTCTATACCTATCTCTTGTGCAACACTGTAAGCGCTCTTTTCATTATCACCTGTAAGCATAATCGTCTCAATATTTCTCTTCTTTAAAGTCTCAACTAAACTTTGTGCGTTCTCTTTAACTTTATCACTCAGTTCATATATAGCTGCAAGTTGACCATCTAGTGCTAAATAAAAGACACTCTTATCACTTATGTAGTCTACGTCTATTGATGATTCTATCATATGTTTATAATTACCACCAATAACTATATGTTCCTGATATCTCGCTACTACTCCTCTTGCACTCACTTGAGTAAACTCATCAAAGATAACTTCACCATTAACTTTATCCTCTTCTTGAAGATACTTCATAACTCCATGAGATATAGGATGATTAGATGATTTAACAAGTGAATATAGTAATCTATAATCAAACTCTTGTAAAATCTCTTCATTTATCACTTCAGGCTTTCCAACCGTTAATGTCCCTGTTTTGTCTACAACTAGCACATCTGATTTAGCCATCGTTTCTAGTTGTGCAGCTTCTTTAAAAAGTATTCCTCTTTTTACACCTAAACTCAGACCAACAAGAGTTGCAACTGGAGTAGCTAGACCTAGTGCACATGGACAAGCAATAACTATAACAGAGATACCAACCATCAAGGACTCTTCGAAACTATGAGGCCAAAACCACCAGAATGCAAATGTTAAAAAAGAGAGAACTAAAATGGCAGTTGAAAAATGTTCTGAAAGCTTATTTGCTAACTGCTCTATTTTAGGTTTTTTATTAATTGCACTCTCTAAAAGTGTTACAAGATTAGAGAGAGTTGAGTGTTCAAAGTCTTTTGAAGTTTTAAAATGTATATCAGCATCTATACTAGTTGTACCACTAATAACTGTGTCACCTATTTTTTTATATATGGGTTCACTCTCTCCTGTAAGGTTTGACTCATCAAATGAACCTTCACCTTTTGTTATCTCACCATCTAAAAGAACTTTTTCCCCAGATGAGACAACGACAATATCTCCGATAATTACATCTTCCAATTTGCAGGTAACAATTTTTTCATCTTTAACTATTGTAACTTCGCTTGGCAGATGCTTACCAATGATATCTAAAGTATCAGCTGCATTTTTCTTACTTATAACTTCTAAGAACTTGCCTATCAATACAAATGTAATAATCATACTTACAGAGTCAAAGTATGCTTCACCATGTTCTCTAAATGTAATATATAGAGAGTATACATAAGTTAAAGAAGCACCTGTAGCTACAAGCAGATCCATATTGACAACTTTGTTCTTCATTCCATAATATGCACCACGGAAAAAGACCCAACCACTATAAAAAAGCACAGGAGTTGCTAATACACCCTCTGCAATATTTAAAATAGTCTTCATCTCTTGTGTAATACCACTAAAGTAACCAGCATATTGAGCAACAGCGATCCACATAATATTCATAGAAGCAAATATTGCAACAGCCATACGTAAATAGTAATCTTTTCTTACTTTGTTTGCATGAGCTTCTTGAAGAGTCGCATCATAAGGATATGCATTGTAACCTATAGCTCTAATCATATCTATTATTTGGGAAAGCTTTACAACATCATCGGCCCATACTATATGTGCTTTGTTATTGGTAAAATTAATATTTGCTTCTAAAACACCCTCCATCTTATGGAGTGCTTTTTCATTGAGCCAAACACAAGCTGAACAGTGAATACCTTCTATTATTAGAGATACTTCATTAAAGCTATCACTATTTCTTTTAACAAACTTATCATAAAAAGCAGGTGCATTAAAGTTAGAGGAATCTTCATATTGTGTAGTAGGAGGAGTGAGTGTTGTACCACCTGTTTTATCATAAAAACTATCAAGACCCTCATCAGAAAGAAGGTGAAAAACACCTTGGCAACCATTACAACAAAAGTAATGGTTCCCATCTTCAATCATAACATCTTTAGAAAACTCTAAATGACAATGTGAACAAGGAATATTATTTGACAAGTTCGAACTTCCCTTTACTCTTATTTTTAACTAGTTTATCATAAGTCTCTATGTGACCACTCATACATATATAAACGCCACTACTAATATTAGCTTGAATAAACCCTAATGCCATACCTAAGTTAACACTTGCCTCAATCTTATCAATCTCAAACGGTTTCATCGCACCAGTTAAAACAATCAATTTATCATCAAAAACTTCATCAAAGAATTCAGCACTAAGAGCCATTGTATCTGTACCGTGAATAATGATAAAAGATTTTTCTGTAGACTCTTTTATAATATTAGCAAGCAGAGATCTATCGGATGCATCCATCTCTAAACTATCTTTATAAACTACACCTGCTAAAGAATAAGTTGAGGACACACTTTTTAAAATAGTTTCAATAGCCATATTATCAAAAGGAACTTCTAATTCACCATTAGTTTCATTGTAGCGTTTATTAAACGTTCCACCACTATTTAAGATCAACATTCAAAAATTCCAAACATCAGCTAATTTAGAGACTATTTTTGTTGCTTTTGAGTCAGCTATAGAACAACTCTCATCAAACAGGTATGTCTCACTTAATCCAGCATTTATACCAGACAATATGTCTCTCTCTTTATCACCTATAATTAAAGAAGCAGACATATCCAAATCAAACTTGATCTTTGCGTCTAGTAACATTTGAGGCTCTGGTTTTCTACATTTACATACACCTGTGATTTTAGGATGATGAGGACAATGATACACCATGCTAATAACTATATCTTTTTCTTTAAACTTTTCAACCATCCACTCTGTTAATTCACTAAAGTCATCTTCTGAATAATACTCTCTTGCAATGCCTGATTGATTAGTTACAACAATGATTAAGTAACCTAAACTCTCATAGTGTTTGCATAAGTCAAAAATCCCCTCTATAAAAACAAAATCTTCTTTTTTATGGAGATAGTTAACTTCTACATTTATAACACCATCACGATCTAAAAAAAGTGCTTTATTCATATACTAAGAACTAACACCATCAGCAAAAATCTCTTTTTCAATAATGTCACAAAGGATATGTCCTATTAATATATGTGATTCTTGAATACGAGGAGTAGAGTTTGAAGGGACGACTAAAGCTATATCTGCAATTTTTGCCATTTCACCACCATCTCTACCAGTTAAAGCTACTGTTAAAATATTTTTCTTTTTTGCTGATTCAAACGCTTTAACAATATTAATAGAGTTACCCGAAGTTGATATACCAATAAATATATCGCCATCTTGCCCCATACCTTCAAGCTGACGAGAAAAAACTTGATCATAACCGTAATCATTTCCAATAGCAGTAAGATTAGAAGTGTCGGTTGTCAAAGCTAGAGAGGGAATAGATGGTCTGTCAAACCCATAACGGCCAACTAGTTCAGCAGCTATATGCTGTGCATCTGCCGCACTTCCACCATTTCCTGCTAAAATAGTTTTTTTGTCACCTCGATAAAGTTCAACACATCTTTTCGCAACATTTTCTATCTCATCTAATAGTTGTTCATTCTCATAAATTGCTTGTTTAGTTTCAAAAGATTTTTTGATTTGATCTTTAATATATGCTTTCATATAACATCCTAAAATAATATACAAAATAATATCATAACTAAAGCAATAAGAAGATAAGAAGAGTGTAAATACCAAAAAGAGTAAAGACAGAAGAGAGTAATGTAAATAAGTTTGAACAGTAATAGTAAAAATGATTGTAAAGTTGCAACAGTAAGTAAAGTTTTGATTGATTGATTGGTAGTAAAAGGGGATAGTTTAGTAAAATGACGAACTAGGCAGCGACCTACGTTTCCAATCCTGAAAGGATAAGTATTATCAGCGATGAGGGGCTTAGCTTCTGGGTTCGGAATGGGACCAGGCGTTTCCCCCTCTCTATAGCCAC
>JAYEJR010000051.1:0-2857 GCA_034660715.1 Campylobacterota bacterium
TTCACCAACAAGTGATTTAAAGTGTTTTATATGTTTTGTATCAATCATAAACTATTCTCCTATTTCAAAATTTTCTAATAAAAAATGATTTTTTTCATCACCATTTTTTATAATTTCATAAAGTTTTTTATTCTTTTTATTATTCATGACTAAAAGCTCATAATAGTGTGGCTCATAATCTTCAAGCTCATCACTTCCCTCTCCAAACCAATTTGCTTCTATCTCTTCTACACGAGAGTAAAATGGAAGTTTTACACTATCTTGAACTAAAGGCGCATCACTGATATTTAAAACTCTAAAGCTTTTGATATCTACAGTATAAAGTTTTTTATCTAGGTAGATAAAAAGAAGCCCTACACTACTAGCTATACTCATGGCTTCAAAGTCCTCTTTTAAAGGTGTTGGGTGACCTCTATATGAGAGAATAGTACTAAAGATATCTGCATGTACCCACTGTACTTTTACACTTTTAGTTATCTGATGGTATATCTCTTCACTAGGAGAGATTAAAAGAGCACGAGAGTACCCAAATGCCAACTCTACACTATCACCAACTTCAACTTGCCACTTTCCTGTTGGAAGTGCATTGTTACGTAAAGCATTAAACTCAGCCATCTTCAGTGTTACTATTTTTGTATCTTTGTTATAGTCTATCACATGTACATTACGTAAGATAGAAGTATGATTCTGTGCAATAGTATGAACTATAAAACCACTCACTCCAACATCAACTCTCTCTAGTTTAATAGTAGCCGTTTGGTCTTCATCGTTTATGCTTAAAATCGGTGCTTTTATAACGTTTGCTATTAGGTTAAGACTTAGTAGCAATAAAAATATATATCTCATTTTCACTTCTTTATATAGTTAATTACTTGCGATTATATCAAACAAACCTCAGACTAAGCAAAAAGAGGCTAATATTTTATAATTTTTATTTCAGGCTTAGATTTGTGATACGTTTATTCTTACTTTTCCTTTTAACAACTACTCTTTTTTCATCTGAGGTAGAGAGATATCGCTGGCTTAATGGCGAGACCTATTTAGTATTTTTAGAAAAAAACTCTCTTCCTATCAGACCACTCTACTACAATCTTGACACAGATAACCAAAGACTCACTGAAGAGATGAGAGCTGGTGTAAACTACCAAATCCTTAGAGATGCTAACAAAACCATAGAGCAGATACTTCTTCCACTCAATGATGAACTTCAAATCCATATCTATAAAGAAAAAGAAGAGTATAAGTTTGAAGCCATCCCTATCATCAGTACTACAAAGATAGAGGCTTTCTCAACCTCTATAGTTAGTTCTCCAAACTATACTATCATGAAAGAGACAGGGAGTAATAAACTAGCTCAAATCTTTACAGCAAACTTTCGCAACTCTCTAAACTTTAAAAATGATATCCGTAAAGGTGATAAACTTGTCATGATTTATGAGCAGAAGTATCGCTTAGGAGAAGTCTTCTCTATGCCTATACTTCAAGTAGCGATGATAGAGATGAGAAAAAAGTTTCACTACATCTACCTCAATGACGATGAACGCTACTACGATGAAAAAGGTCATGAAGTAGAAGGATTTTTACTCGCCAGACCAGTTCGCGGAGCTAGGATATCTTCTTACTTTACTAAACGCCGATTCCACCCAGTTCTAAAACGCTGGAAAGCACACCTCGGTATAGACTATGCGGCTCGTCGTGGAACTCCAATAGTTGCAGCAGGAAGTGGAAGAGTCATCTACGCAGCGAGAATGGGAAGCTACGGTAATCTTGTGAAAATTCGTCATGCCGATGGGTATGAGACACGCTACGCTCATATGAAATCATTTCGTCGTGGCATACGAAAAGGCAAACGTGTTAAAAAGGGTCAGACTATAGGTTATGTTGGAACAACTGGACGCTCAACTGGTCCACACCTACACTTCGAACTTCGTAAACGTGGTCGTGCTATAAATCCTCTACGCGTTGTTCAAGTTACAACAAAAAAACTCAAAGGCAAAGAGAAAAAAGCATTTTTAAAATTACAAAAAAACTATAACGAAAGTATTGCTCTACACCTAAACAATCAAACAGCCTTTAAAAAGCTTCCTGCTTTTGCTAGTAAGTGCTATATCCACTCCCTTACTTGCCAAGTAGAGATAGAAGATGAGACTCATGAATCAGATTACTAAAGTCTCTGAGCTCAAAGAACCAAACTTCATAAAACCAATCTCTATAGAGTACTCACTCAATGGGGTACAGAGAGAATGGGAAGCGGTTATTAGTCATGACAGTGTTGCCATTTTACTCTACCATGTAGAGAAAAAAGCCTTTGTTATCGTCAAACAACTCCGTGTTCCTGTTTTAAACGCCAACAAAACTAGTGGCATGATGCATGAGCTCTGTGCAGGCATAGTTGATAAAAGTATGAGTATAGCTCAGATAGCCAAAGAAGAGGTTCTTGAAGAGTGTGGCTATGATGTTGCACTAGAGTCTATAGAGAGAGTTACCTCTTACTACACAAGCGTAGGCATATCTGGAGCTCAGCAGACCTTTTTTTATGCCCAAATAGATGAGAGCATGAGAGTGAGTGATGGTGGAGGCCTAGTCGAAGAGGATATAGAAGTAGTCTACATTCATCTCAAAGAAGCACGAGAGTTTATGTTTGATGAGAGTTATCAAAAAACCCCTGGTCTGATGATGGCGTTTTACTGGTTCTTTGAAAATATCACCCAAACTCAATAGGGTCCATATCTACTTCTGCTAAAACTACCTTTGTGGCACTGATCGCTTTTATGAGAGAGGTGCTTTTATCTGAGCGCAGCAGAATCTCAAAACGGTACTTGTTTGCAACTCTCTCTATAGCACACTTTCCAGCACC
>JAYEJR010000052.1:0-2815 GCA_034660715.1 Campylobacterota bacterium
CATAGTTATAGTCATTTTCAGTTAACTTAGCGCCTTTAAGTATTCCTAAAAGAAGAACATCATCCAGCCCTTTTTGAAAAGAGAGTCTTTTACCTTTCATCTCATAAGGACTATATATCCCTGAATCTTTTTTAGAGATAAACACAAGAGGAGAGTGTTGAAATATAGAAGCGATTATCTTTACAGGTTTTCTTTTTGCTCTATCAAAGAAGAAGCGTGGAGTCAGCCACACCATACTCCGCTTCACCACTGAGAACTTGCTCTATGTTGTTTTTACTAGGATCGCGCTCTAGTAACTCAACATCAAGACCCTCTTCTTCATAAAACCCTTTCTCTTTGGCCATATAGTAACCAGCAAACTGAAAAGAGTGAAACCATTTTAACTGCAGAGTAACCTCTTGCAACTCTTTTGCTACCAAAAGGTTTGAAAACAGCAAAAACAGTAATAAAGACCAAACAAACTTCACTTCACTGCACCTTTTAGTAATATTATTGATAACTATAACTTAACTAACCTTAATCAAACTAAATATGTTACTTAACGACATACCCTGTCATAGGTTTTTCTTACCATTACATAGTGATTAAGTAGAGCTTATGATTAGTGACGCTAATATTTTACTCACTTTGACAATACAAAAGAGAACACATGATAACAAAATTTATACTTTTACTACTAGCATTTACTAACACTCTCTTATGGGCTGGGACAACACAGGTTCTCTCTTCAACAAAAAAAGAGACCTGTGTTAACCATAGTGAACATCTGGTTTCAAACTCCGAACTTAAAAAAATTCTTATGGAGCAGGTAAAACGCGATGCAGTCGAGGAGCTCTTTGGAGCTAAACTTGAGTCAGAGACAACTATAGTTGATGGAAGACTCCAAAGTGATAGAATCAAACAGAGTGCAGTTGGGAAAATCCGAGTAAAAGGAACTCCAGAGTTCTACAATGGAAAAGGTTTTGGAGAGATGTGTACGAAGATAGAAGCTTATATCACACAAGAGGATTATGAGACATATCAACCACAAACAGTTACTAGTAAACACTTCTGCTATAACAATCCAAATGTCTCTCTTAAGTCCTTAAAATCTGAAGCCTCTTATGCAGCCTACAGAGATGCTATCACAAAGTTTAAACCTAAACTAAAAAACATCACAAACACCAGTGCAGAGTCCTTTATACACGGATTTGAGAAGAGTAAAGAGACTCTTGATATACAGACTGGTGTTTTATGTTTTGACTACAGTGCTACACTCCTGCCTTATGAGCTAGAGGGTGACATAGATACAAACTCTGCAGACTCCAAGAGCGACTCAACTCATGACTCCCAAAAGGGACTCCTTGTCACATTCTATGCCAATGGAGACTATGGACTCAAAAAACCACTCTATACTACACAACTTAGCCAAGACATATCTCTCTTTTCAAAGTCTTTTCTAAACGCCAAGCTCAAAAAGAACCAAGCCTACTATATTCAACTCAAAGGCTTTCTCTACTCCCCAGTCGATAGATATGCAAACTTCAAACTTGAGTCAGATGTTTATAACATTCAAGTCAAGCTTAACAACAAAAGAGTTGTCAACAAGCATGAAACAAAAGGAGGAGTTGGTCTTAAGATGGGCTATAATCCTATAGAGATACTCCTCACTTCAAGTAATGCTTATGACTTTAAACTACTCGAAAAACAGAGTGATGGCTCCTATACGCCACTCTCTATCTCCAAACTCAACACAAAGGAAAACTAAATGATAAAAAACATAGTAAAAATAGTAGGTGCACTAGTAATAGCAAGTTCACTTTTTGCAGGAACAGCTGGTGGTGGTAGCGATGGACGCTTAATGAGTACAGCATACTTTGATGTACACTCTAAAAGTCAAGCACCTATGCTTGACTACATCAAGTACTCCAAGCGTGCTTCTTTTGATGTAAAGCAGTATATAGATACTGTAAGTAGAATTAAAGATAGAGCTATTGATGCTTATATTCATGGACGAGTTATCGTTCCACAAAATATTACAACAGAAAAAGTTTACATAACAGTTGGACCAAACTATAGGTTTAGTTCAGGTTACTGGGCAAAAAACATCTACTATAATGGTTCAAAGACTGCTCAAAATGCAGAATATTTTTTAGTTACAACAAAAAAAGATGAGTTTGGTAATAGCTATGTTGACTATAAAATAACACTAGACCTTACTGAACCATGGGTGCTTAAAGTCTCAGAAAAAAATGTAGCTCCAAATAGTTTTTTCTTTTCTATGGCACCAAAGACACGCGGCTTTAAAAATAAATTTGAAAAATGCGACATCTATGTATTAGATGAGTAACACTATGTATAAAACTCTTCTACTTAGTGCTATTTTAACCCTCTCTTTACAAGCAAGAGAGGTTGTTGACTCTGTTGGCTCTTGTAAAATAAACTGGACACAGGGAAGCATCACTTGTGAAGGCGAATCCGCTGAAGGTCAAAGTAAATTCGCAGCAAAAATCTCTGCTAAGGTTATCGCGCAGAGAAACCTTCTTGAAGTAGTCAAAGGCGTTCGCATAGACTCAATGGTTACGGTTAAGGACGGAATGTTTTCTAGCGACGTTATCAAAAGCCGCGTTCAAGGAGTCATCAAAGGTGGACAGATCATCTCAAACAAGTATGACTCTAAAGATAAATACTCAGTTGCAACCATCCGTTTAGATATGGGAAAAGATCTTCTTTCAGCTCTACTTAGCGATCCAACACAGCTCTCTTGGAATGAGAAGATACAAAAGTTTTGGAACAAGTTTAGTATCTATACCAATGCCTATGCAGCGACTTACTC
>JAYEJR010000053.1:0-13685 GCA_034660715.1 Campylobacterota bacterium
TTTTGATACTATTTAGAGTAGAAAAAAGAAGGGGTACTTCATGTCCACAAATCAAAGTGTCAAATATCTAACAAATTTTATATCGTCAGTCATAATTTTTACAATTTTCTCTTTTTTAGGGTGTAGTAGTGGAGGGGGCGGTGACTCTGCTGCAACCAAGAGTGAAGTGAAGCATACTCTCTTTGGGAAAATACAAAAAGGGAACTTTATCGATGGAGTTATAGTTGCCACAAAACTTGAAGATAACGGCTCGCTCAGTAGTACCCTAACACTAGAAAGTAGCATAGATACAGAGGGAAAATACACTCTTAGCATTCCTTGGAGTGGACTTACACACTTGAGTGCTACTGGACACTACTATGATGAGTACCATGCAAAAAACTCAGCAGATGAGGTAGAACTTGAAGCACTCTACGATGTTGGGAGAGACAAAGAGATAAACATAAATCTCTTAACTTCTCTTGAGTCAAGCCGTATTCGTGAACTTTTAGCCTTAGACACAAATTTTTCAAAAGCCAAGCAAGAGACAAAAGAGACACTAGAGCATCTCTTTAGTCTCCCTAAAGAGATACCAACAACAGATTTGGATATGTTTGACTTTAATAGCTCTCTATCCCTTGAAAACAAAAGCCTTCTTCTGCTCTCAGCAACTTTTTTAAAAGTGACTGAGGAGAGTGACTCTGCATCAACTACAGCTCCCCTAAGTAGTTCTATGCGAAAAGGTGTGTCACTAGCAAAGATTACTCCTGTTTCGCGTTTTGTTTCAGACTTTGCTAAAAACGGTAAGGTTGATAGCTCTTTTAAGAGTGAGTGGAGCAAGATTATAGAGGATGATCCGGTAACTACTCTTGGCAGAGTGGAGGAGAGTCTTGATATAGAGGTTGGATATGAAGCCCCATCTGATCACTGGTCAAAAAGAGTTCAACTCAGTGTGAGCTCTCCTCGTTATGTTTTTGATGGGAGTGTACTTAAAAAAATCATCTATGAAGTGAGCATTCCTTTAGCAAACTATGCAGACCGCTCAAAAGTTTACAAACTCTCTTATAGTAGTGTCGATGGAAGTGCTAAAAGTACTCAAGATTATACTCCTGTAGAGGGAGAGTTTAGTTTTACTTTTACAAACAACACACAGAGTATAGAGATAGATATTCTAGCCCAAGCTTCAGAGTCAAAAACTTTTGAACTGCTTTTTAGTGGAGTGAGTGAAGGTTTAGAGGTGACAAACCCAACTCTTGAGGTAGAGATCCTCCAAAACACAATCAGTGCTTTTGCAAACCCAACACTCAATACCCTAGCACTGAACTCCATAGAAGTAGATAGTATGAAGTCCTCAGTGACAAGTTCTAGTAGTGTAGTGTTTAGCGGGAGTAGTGCCAGTGAAGTTAGCTTAGGTCTTACCCTCAATGCCCAAACACAGGTTCCAGCAGAGTACTTCGCTAACATCTATCTGAGTGTAGAGGGTGTGACACCCCTTTTTCTTCAAAAGGTTATCATGCCTACTATTGGTGATGTAAGTGGTAGAGTTTACTATCAGAGTGCCGATATTTTTGTGGCGTTTGATGCAGAAGTGAGAGCTTTTTTAGCAGAGGCTTATGCCCATGATAAAGAGGTGAAGTTTCGTGCTGAGGTAGTTGTTGATGAGAGTAGTAGTGTCTCCATAAACTCACAAACTGCACCGAAGTTTGTTCAAGTCTCAAGCAGACTAGGGGAGCATGTAGAGCTATCGACTTTTGAGTATAAAGAAGAGCTAGACAGCTCATGTAGTGCTATCACAACAGCTGATGGCTTTGACAAAAGTAGACTCTATGCCGAGGTAGATATGTATGGTATGTATGAGAGAGATTTTCTCGGCTCACCTATAGGTATAGAGTATGATGATGTATGTGTAGAGATGCTTTATGATGCAAGTAGTGGAGAGTATGCTCTTACTCTTGAAGATGGGTTTGGTACTCTAGACTCAGATATGCTTGTCCAAGTTCATGGAGAAGATGTCACATTTAGTGAACCAAAAATCTTAAAAGATTCCATAGAAGTTGCAGAGATTACCCTCCCTCTACCAGATAAACATACACTACATCATAGAGACTTTTTAGGAAATATCTCCCCAAGAGGTCTGAGTAGTGTCACTTTTACTCCAAAGGCTTTTAGTGCTACAGAGGATTTAAGTCAGAGCAGACTTACAGGAGAGTTTAGTAAAGAGAGTTATCTACATGGAAAAAGTCTTCCACTCTACTTTAGACTAAGTAAAGCTAGCCTAGACTCTAGCGGTCTTAGTTTTGTGAGTAGTGAGAGAGAGTATGTCTTTGGCTACTCAAACGCCACTCGAAGTAATGCCCATAGGTTCTCAAACCCAGCAGGTGGAGAGTATGTTTTCACTCTTGATGCAGATGGTATAAGTTCAGAGACTCCCTTGGCGTTTAATGCTCACAGCTTAGAGACACACTTTCCAAAGATGCAGAGTGAGGTAGCTGCATTTGAGATTCAGATTCAAAAGAGTGAGTTAGTTGCGAAGAGTCTGACTCTGAGTGAAACACACACATTCGCTTACCAGCAAAACTGCCCAGAGAATGAGTGCTCTTCAAGGCAAACAGAAGGAACTCTTGCCTTAGAGACGAACAAAACAAAACTCTACTCAAACGGTGAAACACTCAGTAGCAACGAAACTCAAAAAGTTTCAGTTGCATGGGGAGAGAAAGAGTTACAGAGTGTATTTGCAAGAGAGAAAGATGTAGGTGTCTCTATCTACACTCCGGGGTATATTTTGCCAACAAATGAGCCTGAGATGGTGGGAGAGTATCTCTATGGAAGTGTGGAGGAAGATAGTGCAACTCTACTCATGCACCCAAGCTCATCACAAGAGGCAAAAAGTGGAGAGTATAACTATGCAGGTGTCAATGTAGGGAGTATTCTTCACTCACAAGAGCCCTCGCTTCAAACGCCAAGTATGCGTGTTACTCTAGGTGATGGAGTAGCGCTTGAACTCAAAAATACACAAGATACGAAGTACTATGTAAGAGCAGCGGGAATCACAGGAGTCTTTAACAACACAGCAGAGACTCTTAACACAACTCTCTATGGGTATGATTTAAACCTAGAGAGTTTTAAGTTTAGACAGATAGCAAACGACATTGACGAGTACACCAAGATAGATGGAGATGTTCATGTTCCAGGTCTTGGAGACTTTGATGTGGTGTTTAAGAGTTTAGCTATTGATTGTAGTGGTAACTTTAGAGGTGGGGCAATAGACCAAAGCCAAGAGAATATCATGCTTGGTACTTGGAAGATGGAGTCTGCTCTTACAAGTATGGCGTTTAAAAGCCCTGAAGCTAATGTCTGTAGTAGCAGAAAAAATTTATGGCTAGGACACCTTCTTAAAGTCGCAGCACTTAAAAACAGAGTAGAGCTAGGAACTTTCTGGACTCCAGAGGGTTCTCCACGCGATACAGTAGTAACTGCAGATACGTATAACCAACTCGATGGAAACACAACGAGAGATATAGAAGACAACGGCGGCTACAACATAGCCCTCAAAGATGCAAGTTTTAACTTTGTAGATGGAAGCGGTGGAAAAAGAGCTTGGGTGGAGACAAACGCCAAGGTAGGTCTTCCATTTTGGGGTGCTAAAGATATGAGTGTGAGGATGACAAACGCCAACATAGACGAGCGAGAACTCTCTGTTGTAACAAAAGAGGGTGAACTCTACATCGGCGAGCGTGAAAAGACGCAGACAAATGAAGCACTGGCTATGGATATTCGTGCAAATTATGAGCAAAACATCTCTAGAGAGATTTTTAATGTAGTAGACTTTACTCTTCCTGCCTACTACAACTCTTATAAAACAGATAAAACGCCAAGATTTATTGGTCGTCCCTTTGAGAAAGACCTCATAGTCTTTAAGACAAACGCCAACATAGATGAGATTACTCCAAAAACTACAAAGGTGAGTCTGGGTGCAAGTGCAAACTTACTGCCGCTTAAAGATCCTAAACTTCACATAGATCTCACAGATCCTGAGAGTCTCAAAAACATTGATGCGAACTTATCATTTTTCTTTGGAGAGACTACACTTTTTCAAGACGCTCTGATGCCACATCTCAATACAACTAAAATGATAGAAGAGGTACTTAACAAGAAGTACTCAGCAAGTCTCGAAGCCACTTTTTACATCGCACTCAAACAGACTGCCCATCTTGACAAGAACGACCCTTATGAAAAAATAGCAAAAGTTTCAGCTCAGGTTTTAGACCTTGCAGCAATTGCAAGCGAGAGACTTAAACAAGAGTTTTATGTGAAAATAATGGAGATTTTTGATGAGAACCAAGAGTATACGGCACAGACGGCGCAGAAGTTACAAAAAGTCATAGAGGTACATAATAGATCGATTGTTATATTAAACAGAGAGATTCAGAGACTCCAAGAGGTGAGAGATTTTCAAGATGACAATTCCACTCTGAACAAAATTCATAAAAATGTATACAAGTATGGATTAGGAACACCAAAAGATGAGTGTTCTTGGGATAATATGCTTAAACAGCAGGTAGTTACTCTTGAAGATATTAACGGAACTATAAGAACCGTTACCTTTGATGAGAAGAAGTATGCTTTGACAACAAAGCATCTTGTTGAGTCAGCAAGAGCGATTAATGAGTTTGACATACCTAAGAGAATAGACCAGCTTCAAGCATTTGGCTTTGCAGGAAATCTTGATAAAAGACTAGAGAGTCTGGGTAAGACTATAGAGGACTCAAAGTTGTCAGAGGTGCAAAAAGCATACGACAAAAGTACGAAGTGGGTAGATGATGTATTTTGTGACAAGCTTGACAACTCGCTCGACATGATAGAGGATATAAATGCCACTTTAAAGAAGATAGACGATGTAAAAAGAGCGACTATAACAAGATTAATTGAGATAAATGCGACTTTAACAAGTGGCGATATGGCAGTTTTTCTCGGTGCGATGGAAGATATAAACGAAGATTCAAACTTTACGGCACTTAAAGAGCAGATAACGAATATATATGAAAGTGAGATAGTGCCTAAGCTAGACGAAGTCTCCTCAATCTACAGGGAATTACCGCGTTTAAGCGCAGACGAGTATAGACTTCTAACGGTGCATGGACTGATGCAGATAGAAGCGATTGAAGCACTTGATGATGAGATAAGAGCGAGGATGCAGCCACATATAGACAAAATACAGAACATATTGCTCAAAATGTTCAGCATATATAATGAAGGGCTTACAGAGAGACTCACAGGAATAAGCGACATTATGCAGGGAGCTATCGACAAAGCCTCCTCTAGATTCTCAAAAATCCCACTCGATGCAGCAGAGCTTGATGGTTATGCAATCTTCGGAAATGATGAGATTCATAGACTGCATATGAGAGCCTCTTATACAACTGCATCAGACGCAAACGCCAGTGACACAAACGCTACTCAAGAGAGCGCAGAGGAGAGTAGCGACTCTAGTAGCTCAGGTAGCTCAACAGGAGGAGGCTTCAGTAGTGACTCAAGCGATGAAGAGAAGAGTAAGGATGATAAAGAGAGTGACTTAACATTCACTGCGGAGTTAGACATCATCAACGAAGCCCATGAGGGAACATCGGGCTGTGGTGGTGAGAATGCACAGAGTAACTTTAAGGTCTCTATAACAACTGAAGATATCTCTATGGGTATTGGTAAGAAAAAGCTTGCTGTTGACTTCTTACAGCTTGGTGTAGTTTTAGGTAAAGGAGAAGCGAGAATACCTGAGGTCAAAGGGGTATTTGGGGCTATTACATCTGATGAGGGGATGGAGTTTTCAAAATTTAGTCTCTACGACATGGGCTTAGCAGTTGGTATAGGTGGTAATGAACGCTTCCTTGGTGCAAAAGTAAGTTCTAGTTTTAGTTCTATGCAGTTAGGAATGAGCTTTTTAGTAGGTGAGGTCTGTAATGAGAAGATTATTGAGAGTATTCTCCCTGAGAGTATAGGCGAGTTTATAACCATGCCAGAGGGTCGTTTTAAGGGGTATATGCTTTATGGAGAGGGACAGACACCAGTTTTAGAAAAACCAAAAGTGTATGCAGTTGGTGTACGAGCCAAACTTGGCGTTTGGTCACTTGAGGGACCTCCCGTGATAAAAGGTGGACTCTTAGGTGGTGGACTCTTTGGCTATTTGAGTGTAGTGCAGATAGTAGGGGAGATGGCTCTACTTAGAGAGAGTGCAGGTGGCAATATTCGTTATGCAGGAGATGGCTGGGTTGCAGGAGGCTTTGGTCTTAAGTGTGACTCTAAAACATGGAATAGCTTAGAAGATGTGAGAGAAAATAATGAAAAATGTACAACGGTTGATATGAGCTTTGCATTAGCGAACGAAGATGAGGAGTGGGATGTAAGTATTACAGAGACTAGACCGACAATACCTGGAGTAGGAGGAGAGGAAAATGAGTAATTTTATAAAAACTATAACGGTACTACTGCTAGTTTCAGTGAACCTTTTTGCTATGCAAGATAGAGAGTTCTACCTAATAGCCAAAGAGGAGAGACTCGGTTCACTCTCATCTCATTCCAAAGAGAGTCAGGGAGTTTATCTGCGTTGGGATGTTTTGGATGGAGAATTTCCATCAGACATAGCTACTTTAGAGCTTATTCGTGAAGATGCAAGTGGTGATAAGCGACTGCTAAGTGTTGATGCACAGACTCGAATGAGTAGCAGTGCCATCTCAAAAATGTTTCAGAATAAAGAGGCACAAAGAGACCTCTATAGAGTTATAGAGCAGATGTCACACTCAACAGATGAGAGCTGTAGTGGTGTAAACATCACTAACATAGGTGAGAAAGTAAGTAGCTGTTTAGAGAGTGAGTTTTGGAAGCTTACGACTACAAAGTCAAACTTTCATGTTGCTATGGCAAATCATAGAGCCTTTTTAGATAAAACTTACGATGCAACACTCTCTAGTGTAACATACAAGCTTATAGGAAAAGACATAACTGCAACAAAAAGTAGAGTGCTTGGAAGAGTAGAGGTAAATGTTGGAGTCCAGACCGATGCACTTGCGGCAGTAGAGTTTCAGCAAGTAGTAGACTCCACATGTAACGACAACCGATATGCTCTGGATGACTACAGAGTTGGACTCTCGTGGAAAAAGGGAGGGGCGAATGCAAATGAAGCTTTTGTAAACTCACTTATGATGAGTGGGTATGATCTCTACTATAGTACAAAAGAGTACAGTGATGCAGATACCCCAGCCGCAGATATAGATATAAAAGCACTCGCTCAAAATGAAGTGCATAGTGCAACAGGAGAGATCTCACTCCTCTCACACAAGCTTCAAAAAGCAAATGAGGCAATGCTACTCCAAGCTCCTTACTATGAGACTATGGAGCAGTTAAAGAGTAGAGGTTTTAAACCAGGAGAGACTCGCTACTACTTTTTGGTAGCGAAAGATTTTACAGGAAACTATGGCAAGACAGCCTATGCAGAAGTGCTCATCCCCGACCTACTACCACCTCCAGCTCCGAGTAATATCTTTGTTTTTGAAGAGGACACTTCGGATGAGAGTATCAATGTAAATTATGAGGCAGTTTTGAAGTTTGACACGGTCTCATTTAAAAACTACATAGAGTTTCATAGCGATATGAAAGTCTGCTCAACAGAGACTATCACACCAAACTCAAGAGTTCATTTTGCTCCAAAGGGTGAGAGTTGTGACTCTCCAAAGCTAAGAACTGTTAACTTTAATGTCTCAGAGTATTATGTTTATAGATTTGATAACTCAGCAGAAGCGGCAGGCTTTGAGGACTTAGACCTAGATGGGTATAACGATGCAGATGAGTTGGATTCTCAGCGCTGTGATGCCTTAAGTTTTCCAAGTGGAGTGAAAAACTATCTCGCTACAACAATCGCTCAAACACAAGAGAGCAGTGTCCGTTTTGCAGACTCAGAGATAACAAGAGCAAAAAGTTACTGGTATAGAGTCGTGAGTGTAACGCCAAGTGGAGTAGTTTCACACATGAGTGCGCCTATAGAGGCTTTTATATCTAAACGCGAGAGTTTTGCTCTTCCTAAAGTAAATGCAACATATAAAGAGATGAGGATAAGCAAGGAAAACAAAGGCTCTATCACAGAAGTGGTCGCACAAGATACTCTAGGTCTAGCTGATAGAGTTCGCTTAGAGTTTAGCGAGGGGAGTTTTGATCTTCCTTTAAAAGCTGGTTTGGCAAGCTTAACAGCTGAATTAAGAGAGAAACTCTTCACTGCTCGTCCCTCTGGCTCTATCAAACTGAGTTTCATGAAAGACATCTCGGTCGTGATGAGCAAGTACATAGATGCAAACGAGCTCTTTATATATAGTGGTGTTTATGAAGAGAAAGAACCTAGTGAGCCAGTAGAGCCGGGTGGATTTCAACTCCCAATGCTTCCAAGCGAAGCTTCAAAACTCTTAGGATATAAGATCTCTACAGTACCTAAGTTTATGAAACTCTATGAGAGTATAGAGACTTTAGTGAGTGGAGACTCAGTTCCTGGTGGTTGTGTGGAGTTAAACTTTGATGAAGAGTTTATAAACGAGTACAAAGAGAAAGCCTGTCTGCAGACCTCACTCAAAATCGGTCAGGGGCGTTACCCTCTAGAGAAAGATTGCTCTCTTGAGCTAACAAAAGAGATATGTAACGAAACACTTAACTCTGAGATGGTCTCAGTAGGTGTGAAGTTTGTGATGGATAGCGGAGCGCAAACGCCAGAGACTTTTGTGAACTATGTAGTGCTCTCTCTTGATGATAAAGTACCCTATACTCCTGTTTTAAAAGAGTTTGCTTTAGATAAAACAACTAATGGCGTGAGTGTAAAACTCCAACCACTCTTAGAGAAGGTCTCAGGAAGTATGGTGGAGTTTTATAAACAAAATAGCGATGAGAGTTACGTGGAGATGGTTGAACTCTTAAGTTCAAAAGCTGCAGGAAATCCTCTTCTTGTAGAGATGAGTGAGGCGATACTAAACGAGGGAGAGACTTGGTGTGTTAGAGCAAAAACCATAGGCATAAACAACCAACTCTCGCCTTGGAGTGAGCCAATCTGTAGCGACGTCAAATCAGACAAGGAGTCTATAGATTCTCTCTCGTGGCCAAGAGTGCAAAACAGAGTCAAAAGAGTGATTCGTCCATTAGAGGCTGCGTTTAATCCTCTCTTTAAACAGGTGGAAATCAGACTAGCTACTCAAGATATCTCTGGAACTGCAGATGTTAGGTTTGAGAGGCTAGAGCAGGAGTACTCCGACATCATAGCAAGAGACTATGTACTCTCTAGTGCTAAGAGTTTAGAGATAAAGATGTATGAAGAGGGGAAATCACCACTCGATAAAACCCTCATAAAAACTCTCAATATAGAGAAGTTTTTTGACTACTTCATACTACCAAAGTCAGCTGTAAGTTCTGCAGATGTCAGTAAGATAAACTCTCTTGTACTTAGCTTCAAAGACAAAGACTCTCTGCAAGTTGGCGATAGTGTGAGTATCAAAAAGAGTGGCATTTTAAGTTATACAGACTCCAAGGTAACACTCTCGACGAATGCACTAGTTGAGATTCGCTCAGAGCTTACAAACAGAGAGTGTATCTTAACACCACTTATAGATAAGTACACAAACTATGTTGTCTATAGACAGGAGTTAAGTACAACTCCTGGAGGAGTGGCTGGTAACTTTGTGCAGGTTTCGCCTTTAGTTGAGAGATCGACTTGTACTAAGGCTGGTTACAAGTTTAACAACAACCTTATCTCCTACACGATAAACGATACTTCAAGAGTTGTGAAGTATGTTGACAGGTATCCTTACGAGATAGGAAAGAGGTACCGCTATATGTTCCTCTTCTTTGATGAGCATGGCGAACCACGGAGTTATTCACTAACGACTCCAGAGTCAGTAGAGACAAACTAAGGAGGATATGATGAACCGATTAACAAAAACAGCAAGCTTATCTCTTCTTTTAGGAAGTATGACTCTCTTAGGAGCTCTAGATGACTCTTTTGGAGCAAATAGGGCAAATGTCTGGATAACTGAGGGCGAGAGCAGTAGATCTTTTTACATACCGCAAGCTTGGAGTGCAAACGCGACACTCAGTAGTGGAAGTGTGCTTGTAGATGGAGAGACTTTAAGTAGTGGAGCGAGCGATGAGATGAGTGTCTATCTCAACCTTATGCCGAGCTCCTATCCGAGTTATTCAACACTCAAACTTCCCTCTCTCTCACTCGTGGGTCTTGACGCGGCACAGTGGAGTAAGGGCGATGGACTAGGCGAAGCTGCACTAGAAGTAACTCCTTTTGGTGGAGTCTTTGAAAACACCACGAGAGTAAGCATCTCTTTAAACGCCACAGGCGAGACTACAAAAGAGGTAGAGTTTCAAGTTGATGGTGGTGTTGTACAAAACGCCACTCTCTCTACTCTTGAGGGTGAAAAGAGCTCACTCTCTTTTTATCTCAGTCGTGCTGGAGAGCATCATCTCACTTATAGAATCGCAGGGGAGGGTTTAAAGTCTCTCGTCTTTACCATAGAGAACAGCGATGCTCTAAGAGATAGTGATGGAGACGGAATACCTGACAATGTAGAGGTCGAGCTTGGTCTTAACCCGCTCACAAAAAACATCACAACTGATGGCTGGAGCAAGTTTGACACTATAGTACGTGGTGAGGACATAAACGACACAGATGGGGATGGCTGGAGTGACTTTGATGAGAAGTACTTTCGCTTTACTGACCCAAATGATGCGGCCTATAAACCAACGGTCACTTCTTTGTATGGAGTGGAGTATAACTTAAGTAGTGAGCTCGACTTAAACGCCACTTCACTTGCAAGAGTGAGTGTGACAGATCTGAGTTCTGGAGTGCTTTATGACACGAAAAAAGTGTTTCAACTCAGACAAACTGGCTCTTATATAAACAAGTCCATAAGTGAAGTTTTTGATGAGAACCTTACACAACATCTAGAATCTGCTCAGATACCACTCCTTAGAATCCCAGCTGAGATAGGCTCGGTTGTTAGAGTACAAGAGACTCTAGCAGTCGATGCAAACATCTCAAAACACTACATTCCCTCAAGTGATGATTTGACACTAGAGCGTTACTATGAGCATCTTCAGACCTTAGGGCTAAGTGACATAAACGCCACTGAGTTTATAGATGGGTTTAAAACATATATGAGTGCAAACTTACTTGTAGAGAAGTCTGTAACTCTTAGCGAAGCCTCAAGCTTAAGTGTGGCTTATCTTGAAGCAGTACTCAAAGAGGGTTCACAAAGTGAGCGAGACATTATAGTAGGCGACCCTGATGTTCACATAGACTTTATGGCGTTTGTAAAACGAAATGTCAATGCTTTAGTGCTTGACCTAGAGGCTATCTTTAGTACTTATCCTTTAGAGACAACAGGTCTAGAGGCTATTTTACTCTCTGGTGAGAAAAACAGTGAAGTTCGTCTAGCCTCATTTTTACAAAATGAACTCCTAGAGATTGATAGATACAAAATAGCCCTTATGGCACTCCTCTCATTTGAAGAGAGTGAACTAAGAAAAGTAGATGATATCTACAATGTAAACGCTGATAGCGATGGTGATGGCATCCTGAATGGCGATGAACTCTTTGCATCAAGTGAGAGCTCTAACCCACTCTTAGCAGATAGTGATGGTGATGGTGTTGAAGATGACTTGGATGTCTGTGTTAACAGTACTCAAAACTCTTGTCTTAACTCTACAGTCGTGGATAGCGATGGCGATGGCGTTTATGATGGAGCGGACAACTGTCCATTTAGTGTAAATAGTGACCAAAACGATAGCGACTTTGATGGTATAGGAGATATCTGTGCACAAAAAGGTGTATCGATGCTCTCCCCTCGTGTAAATATAGAACTCTTTGAGGGAGATAGCTACAGTTTTGAAGCGACTCGTCTTGATGGAGGGAGTGAGATTTTCTGGTTTGTAGATGGAGCCTCTCAAGTTGCAGAGCAAAATAGTGGACTCAACTACTCTTTTAATGAAGTGACAAACCATAAAGTATGTGCCTCTAAAACAGCTGCTTTAGTAAGTGCTGAGGCGAGCTGTATTGTAGTGAATGTACTTGCATTTGGAAGTGAGAACTCTCTCACTCTACACACTTTAGATGTAGTTGAGGGAAATGACTCAAACCCAGTAGTAATGGTCTCCATGGAGTTCTTAAATGCGCTTAGAAGAGAGCACTCTTACACTTATGAAACGCAGAGTAGCTCAGCCATAGAAGGAGAGGACTTTGTAGCTACTAGTGGAAGTGTAAACTTTAGCAAGGGCGATAAACGCTACTTCTTTGATGTACCTGTTTTAGCAGATACTCTCTATGAGAGTGATGAGACTTTTTTAGTCTCAATTTATGATGAGAGTGGAAGTGAAGTGGCTACTTCAAGAGTGAGTATCTATAATGATGACTTAGTGACAGATACAAACGCGAGTGCTCAAAACAGCTTTAGCGAGAAGTACTTTTATGCTTTTGATGATGGGGAGCATGGACGAGAGCCTTGGTATGTAGAGGAGAGTAGTGGTGTAAGTGCAAACCTCTTGAGCGATATGGTAAATGGTGGAAGTTCTTCTCCTCACTCCTTTACTCAAGTAGGTGACACTGTCTACTTTGTAGCCAAAGATTTTAATGGCGTTGTAGGTCTCTATGCAACAGATACAGATGCAAAAATACCTGAACTTTTAGAGAGTTTTTCAGATGCGGATTCTCTTAGCGAGTTAAATGCCATAGATGGTAAGCTCTACTTTTTAGTCCGTCAAAACGGTGTGGTGGATGCACTCTATATGAGTGATGGAAGTAGTGTGAGCTTTGTGAGTAACATAGCGGATGATTATGTTCCAAATAGCTCTGACAAAAAGAAACTCCTTGTAAGTGGACTCAAGCTCTATGTAATATCTCAAGCCCTTGTTGGTGGAGAGCTTCGTGAAGACCTCTACCTCTATGACACGAGAGATGGTAGTTACACACTCTTTAAAGATATGCCAGATGAAGAGAAGGCTATAGATAATCTTGTTGCAACTGAGGATGGTTTTTACTTCTCGTTTGGTAGTGATACTCTCTACTATAGTGACAAGCAAGACGTAGAAGTCCTAGAGAGTTTTGTTGAGACAGATAGTATAAATGAGATAGTAAAAGTTGGTAATCTACTCTTTGTAGTAAGTGAGAAATTTAATGGAGAGTATAGACTCTCTGTAACAAATAGAGTTACAGACGCGCAGTATGAGAAGCTTTATGGTGAACCTATAGAGCTCTACGGCACAGCTACGAAAGCCTACTTACTTCATAACCTTTCACACCTCTATGAGTTAGGGTTTGATACTCAAACGAGTCGTATAGATGTTGGAAATAATATAGTTGATGATGTAAAAGTGCTCAACGCTAAGCTCTATATGACTACAAGAGAGGCTCTCTATAGAGAAGATGGTACGCAACTTTTAGAGTTTAACACGCAACAGAACATACGACTCTTAGAGAATCATCTCGGTGATTCTCTCTTTGTGGAGATAAACAACCCTTCTGCTGGAAATGGTGATGGTTACCGCATCGAGATGATAGATGTCATAACAGGTGTAAGTACTCTTTTAGTAGAGAAAAATGTAGCACCGACATTTACAAGTCCAGATAGTGTTAGTGTTACAGAGAATCAGACGACAGTTCTAACTGTAACAACGGATGA
>JAYEJR010000054.1:0-13596 GCA_034660715.1 Campylobacterota bacterium
ATTCAGCCATTGACACTTTTAAAACACGTTGACCAACATAATACCAAGTAGCAAAAACACCACTTAAAGTAAAACCAAAAATTACTGCATCTGTATGCAGTGGACGAAGACGACTAAAGTTAGTATACTCAGCAAGACCTTCACCTAGAAATAAATTTACTCCAGGGAACGCAAGCTCAAATGCTAAGATTACACCAATTAACATACCAACAATTCCTGTAAGAATAGTTGTAAGCATGAATAATTTTGCAACCGTATAGTCGTACTCTAATGGACGATTCTCCATATATAGCCTCCTTAAGATTCAAAGCAATTAAGTTTAATAAAGACAATAGAACATCTATCAAACTAATTAACATTGTATATTAACAGTTGAAATGTTTAAATTATCTTAATTTAGTGGTAAATTTGTATATTTATTAGCTTTTTGTTTACTTTTGGAATTTTATATTTGATTAAGAAAGGAAAGGAGGTTTTAATATTATCAGTAATGCTTATAAAGCATTACTAATCTAGCGTTTTATAAGAGTAAGAAACTCATTGAATATATAACGGCTCTCTTTTGGACCTGGTGACGATTCCGGGTGATGTTGTACTGAAAAAATTGGAGAATCGTTGTACTTTAAACCTTCGATAGTATCATCAAAAAGGTTTGAGTGAGTAACTTCTGCAATCTCTACAATGTTATCTGCTACATTGTAGTTATGATTCTGTGCTGTTATTTCTACTAAGCCTGTTTGTCTGTTTTTCACCGGATGATTTCCACCATGGTGACCAAATTTTAGTTTAAAAGTATCATAACCATGAGATATAGAAAGCAGTTGGTGACCTAAACATATACCGAACATTGGTACTTTTGCTTCTATGAGTTTTTTAATCTCAGCTTGTTCATTTTTAAGTACAAGAGGATCTCCAGGACCATTTGAAAGAAAAACACCATCAATTTTTTTGTCATTGTATTGAGCAATAAGGGCTTCACCCTTAAATGAGTTAGGAATTACTTCTACACTAATTCCTGCACTTACAATTTCATTTAAGATATTACGTTTAACACCAAAGTCGATCACAGCAATTTTTGCTTGAGACTCAGGTGCTTCTTCATAAAGAAAACCACTTTTATCATTATAAGTACTAGTTGTATGTTTATATGCTGATTTTGTACTTACTTGTTCGATATAGTTAACCTCTTCTATACGAGGCTCACTCTCTAAAATACTCTTTAGTTCATCTTTATCACTAACAGTTGTAGAAGCCACCATCATCATAGCACCTTCATTTCTAACCATTTTAGTCAAGTATCTAGTATCGATATCGCAGATACCCATTACATCGTGTTTTACTAAAAAATCAGCTAAAGAACCTTCTGCTCTAAAGTTGGAATATCTATCTTGATACTTTCTAACAAACATTCCCTTAGCATGTGCAGAAGAACTTTCCATATCTTGAGAATTTACACCTACATTACCAATCTCTGGCATTGTAAATGTTACAAATTGACCAGCATAAGATGGATCAGACATGATTTCTTGGTAACCACTTAGAGATGTATTAAACACTATCTCGCCAACTAATGTTGTATCTGCACCAAAACTTTTAGCTTCAAGATAAGTTCCATTTTCTAAATAGATATATACTTTTTTTAATTCATTTGCCATGCTCTACTCCATACCTCTTTTCGTCATCTCTTCATGATAAAGCTTCTCATACAGTATCTCAAACTCATCAGTCCCAGGAATGAACTTACGTTTATATGAATGTATCTTGTCCATTACAGCATCTTCTATCTCAGAGTTATCAGCAAGGAAAGATGTCATTCCATTATAAATAACATTTTTAATACGGTTTTCTGTAACATCAAAGTGGATTAAGTCTTCTTCATATAGCTCATCTAAAATCTTATGAGCAATATCTGAAAAACGTTCTTCATAGTTTAAGATCACACCAAACTCTGGAGCTAGTTTTTTCTTAATCATAAAAAAGAGTTGACGCTCATCGGCAAGCATAAACTCTATCTCTTCCTCATTATCATCACAGATATCATTTACTTTTTCTTCTAAAGCCATCTCTTGTTTCACATTTTCTTCTAAGACTTTTTGAGCTTCTAGAGATACAGGCTCTAGGCCCTTTGTCATAGTTACTATACCACTCTTATTTAATTCGATTGCAATTTTATTTGAGATGTGAGGTATAGTTTTTAGTGATATTTTCATTGAATGAGGCCCTGCTTATTTATTTAATTTGCTCATTTTACAATAAGTAAGGTAAAAATATGATTAGATAAGAATTATTTACTCAAAAGTTTCGTTAACTCTGATGCTTTTTTTGCATCCATTTTTGTTAATATTTTTCCTACTACTTTTGGTTTTAACGATTGTAGTATTGCCGTTGCTTCGTTTGTATTCATCTCTGAGAGAATATTCGATGCAGAAGCTGGTTTCATTTTTGAAAATGTTTGAGCAATATTACTCATCTTAGTACTTTTAAGCTCTTTGAGTGCTTTTTCATTTCTGCTCATCATGCTTTTAACATTTTCTTCTTTTTTACTTATCTCAGAGAGTTTTGCATCAACTTGCTCTTCTTGTTGAAAAAGTTTTGCCTCTTTTTGTTTAAGTAACTCTTCTGTTGCTATTTTAAGTGCACTTAGAGCTTGTTTTTGTTCATCAATGCGTTCAAGTTCAACAAGTAGTTCATTTTTTCTTTCTTTAAATATCTCAGTACATTCAAAAAGTTTATCGCTTGTTTGTAGTGAAAATAGTGATGTATATAAAAATAAAAATATCAGTATCAGCTTCATTAAGTATCCTTTTTTTTATCATGTTTATCATATGTCACAAGTGCAACTTCGTCCATATCTTTTGCTTCTTGAATTTTCTGTTGTTTAAGTACTTCTTTTATCTCTTCAAGTTCTAAATAGCGAAACTTTTCATATTCAATCGTATCAATTTTCAATTGTTGTTTTGCTTTAGAGGTTTCATCACGAGCAAATGCTACCCAGTCTTGGTTGTGTTGTATTACTACTCTTTGGGAATCTAAGAGTGTTCTATGTGAAAGAAAGTCTGATATTTGCCCAGATTTTGGTGTGTGTAAATCTCCTAAAGAGGAGAAAGAGATTTCTAATGCTTCTAGTGCATTATTTAAGTTGGCATTTGCTTGTTGCAAAACACCCTCACTCTTTTGCATAGTGTTTTTTTTAACACTTACAAGGGAGCTAAAGCGTGTTTTCACAGCATGTACCTTTACTTTAGAGGATTATTGTATCATCTCTTTCTGGTGATGTTGAGATTATACCTACTTTTGTTTGTGAAATCTCTTCGATAGTTTTAACAAAGTCTTGAGCATCTTTTGGTAGTGCATCAAAAGTTCTTGCACCCACAGAGTTATCCCAACCTTTAAAAGTTTTGTAAATTGGCTTCACATCTTCAAGATTTGAAGGCATATAGTCAATCTCTTTTCCATCCAGCTCATAAGCTACACAAAGTTTTACTTCAGGAAATCCATCAAGAACATCAAGTTTCATCAGTGAAAGTTCATCACAACCATTTAAACGTGCCGCATGGCGAGTTGCAACTGCATCAAACCAACCACAACGACGAGCACGTCCAGTAGTAGTTCCAAACTCATGCCCTTGCTCCCCTAAACGCTTACCATCTTCACCAAAGTCTTCAGAAGGAAATGGTCCATTTCCAACACGTGTACAGTAAGCTTTTACAATACCTATAACTTTTCCAATATCTTTAGGATTAATTCCTAAACCAGTACATGCACCAGCACTTACAGTAGCAGAAGAAGTAACATATGGGTAAGTTCCATGGTCGATATCTAGTAGAGTACCTTGTGCACCTTCTAGTAAAATACGTTTCTTATCATCAAGAGCTTTCCAAACCATCTGTGTTGTATCTGTGATGAAAGGAGCAAGTTTTTCTCTAAAACCCTCTAGTTGTGCTAATAGTTCAGTCTTATTTGGAGTTGCTATTTCATAAATATCAAAAATTTGTCTATTTTGTTCAAAGTACTCAATGATAGAAGCTGTTAATTTTGGAGGATTTAAAAGTTCACCAACACGAAAACCAGTACGATTAATTTTATCTGCATATGCAGGTCCAATTCCCTTTCCTGTTGTACCAATTGCTTTATCGCCCTTTAGACGTTCTTTAGCTTGATCAACTAAGGCATGGTAGTAAAGGTTTAAGTGAGCTTTATCAGAGATAAAAAGGCGCCCTTCTAGGTTATCAAACTGAATCATCTCTTTTATGATTGACTCAGGAGAAAGAACTACACCATTTCCTACTACATTTATAGCTTCTGGGTTTA
The DNA here is from genome assembly GCA_034660715.1 of Campylobacterota bacterium. Lineage (GTDB taxonomy): Bacteria > Campylobacterota > Campylobacteria > Campylobacterales > Sulfurimonadaceae > Sulfurimonas. The sequence continues at coordinate 4,312 of JAYEJR010000054.1, forward strand.
AAACACCTGAAGGAATAAGGTGAAGTGCATATTTAACACCATCAACCCAGATAGTGTGACCCGCATTGTGACCACCTTGAGAACGACATACCATATCGTATTCACAAGCTAGTCTATCAACAATCTTCCCTTTACCTTCATCACCCCATTGAATTCCAACAATTAAATCTGCTTTCATAATATTTCTTTCCTCTTTTATCTAATAATTATTTCGTTATTTCTTCACAGACTGCATCTGTGTATATCGCAAAACCTACTGATGTCAATTCTGCATTTTTGTATCTTCCACCACGTGCGAACACTTCATTATCCTTGATTACTCTAAAGAAAAGTTCATCATAGTAAAGCATTTTTGCATAATACATTGGTGCGAGAACAGTATTTTCGCATGACATTTCAGAACATAAATCTTTCATCTTTTGAAGTTCAGCCTGAATCTCTTTTGGAGCGATAGACATAATCTCATCTATCTGTTCAATATACTGAAGATAAACAAGTTTAGTAAGCCACTCAACTTTTAAAGAGATAAACTTATCAATATTGATGTGCTTAAAGTCTTCTATACTTAACTCATCAAACATTGCAACCAGTAACTCTGGTATTTTAATATTAGAGATTTGAGTAAGTGGTTTTACTTCTAGCTTAGTAAAAATATCTGTAGCGATATTTAAAACACTAGAGAGTTTTTTCTCACCCATAAACTCAACACCAACTTGATACTGTTCAGTTGTAGGATATGTTACAACCGGCTGAATGTAAAACCATTTTTTTTGCTCTGTATTTGTCCCTAAACGCTTCTCAATGATGCGAACAACATCAATAGTAGAGTCTGCTCTTAAAGATAGTGCATTATTTTTACTATCATTTACACGGATAAGTTTACTCTCATTTGCGATACTTAAGTGCTGGTGATAAGAAAATATAGGTGTTACAATCTCTTCAAAACCGTTTTTATCAAGAACTTCACTCGCTATGTTTTCAACACGGCGTTTTACTTTTGCAGACTCACCAAAGTAAAGTTTAGAACCGTTAGGTATTTCATGCTCTAATATCATTACTTATCCATCTTAAAAGTTATCTCATTAAAGATCTTATTTGCTGTACCATCATAAGAACGACGACCTAGTTTTGCTAAACATAACTCAACTGCATTAACAACCCAAGCCATCTCATAGTTAGATATGAGTCCCATCTGATTTATGCGGAAAATCTTTCCTTTTAGATGATCTTGTCCACCTGCTACATTAACATCAAAGTCAGTTTTTAAAAGGTTTCTTATCTCTGTTGCATTTTCATCATCTATAGTTGTCATAGACTTTGCAGGAGATGTAGGATAAACATGTAACCCTATCGCTTTAAGTGCTGAGCTTACTGCATCTGCTCTAGTTGCAGTATCTACGTAAAGTTTTTCTAGTCCACCATCAGACTCTATACTTTTAAGAACTTCTAGAAGTCCTATTGTTAAAGTAGTCGCTGCAGTCCAAGCTGTTGTATTTTGACGTTGTTTCTTGATCTCAGTGGCAAGGTTAAGATAGTACCCAAAACCAGAGCCTATTGTCTCAATAGCCTTATTTGAAAGACCAAGTATTGCTAAGCCAGGAGGTAACATAAGTGCTTTTTGACTCCCCGCAATTAAACAGTCGATATTTGTAACATCGATTGGCTCAACACCAACTGCTGTAATTCCATCAGCGATAATCATAATGTTAGGATTTATCTCTTTCACAGCTTTGGCTAACTCTTCAACAGGGTGACGAAGTCCACCAGCAGATTCACTTATCTGAACAGCGATAGCATCAATATCACTATTCTCTTTAACTGCATTCACGATAGCCTCAACAGATACCGGAGTATTCCATTCATTTTTCAACTCAACACTCTTAAGTCCATGAGCTATTGCAATTTTTCCAAAACGCTCACCAAATTTTCCAGAGTTTACATTTAAAAGTGTATTTTTACATAAGTTAGTAACAGCCGCTTCCATAGCACCTGTACCGCTTGATGCTATCATTACAACTTCATCAGTCTTAAAAAGATTAAAAAGGTGTTTACGAGTTTTCTCAAAGATTTCTTCAAACTCGGGAGTACGATGATGCATAGTCTCATCACTCATTGCATTACGAACATTTTGTGGAACAGGAGTTGGTCCAGGTGTAAAAAGTAGCATATAAATTCCCTACGAGGTTTAGTGTTTATTTTATAAAAACCTCGTATTATATCGAAATAGTTTTAAACTATCCTACTCTTTTGGCATTCTAGCAGTAATAGTATCCATAGTTTTAAAAATAGCCTCTTCTTGGAAAGGTTTTACCATGTAGCCGTTAGCCCCTTTTTTAATCATAGCAAGAACACTCGCCTTTGAGCCTTCAGTAGTTGCCATAACAATACGAGTCTTATTCCACTCTTTTTTTGCCCTTACTGCTTCGACAACCTCAGGGCCTGTCATATTGGGCATATTCCAGTCAAGTAACATAATGTCAACTTTTTCTCTATTCATGACTGCCATCGCTTCGTTACCATCTTCAGCTTCAAAGAGATTTAATTCTTTCCAGTCAGGCTTTTTAAAGTACCTTGTCATTGTGTTTGTTAAAACTCGTCTCACAATTTTACTATCATCTACAATTAATAAATTCATATTTTCTTCTTTATATATAAAATTCTCAACTTTCGTACATCGGTTCCAATAAATCCACATTATAAAGGTCTATTTTATGGAACTGGCAAATTATATCAACTATGCTATGAAGAGTTTATTAAAGAGCCAAATATAAAAACGATTGACTATTAATAATATAGGGGATATAATGTTGTTTAAAAATTCAGGCAAGGCTTTATATAACTATGAAATACATTTCTATATCCATACTTACCCTCATTCTATTTTCACTCAATGGGTGTGCTGTTAAAGACTTTAACTATATGGAGAAAAATCAAGATAAAAACTCTTCCATAAGGGTGATCGATGATAAAACATACGAAGAAGATGCTCTCTTTGAATGGAAAATAGTTAAAGGTGACCGTATAGAGATCCAAGCATTTAACCAGTCTTCTAACACTGCAAATGGAAAACTTACACAGCTGCTAAGTAATGGTGGTCAAAAGTACTACACACAGCGTTATGGTGATGAAGGTATACTCATAGGTCCTGATGGAAATGTAATGTTGCCCCTAATAGGAAACATCAAGCTCATAGGTTTAACTGAGATAGAAGCATCAGAACTACTCATAGCAGAATACAAAAAATATTTAAAAAACCCTTACGTAACTGTTAAGATACTTAACCAAAAACTGTTTGTTATAGGGGAAGTAAAAAAACCGGGTGTAGTTCTTGTTACGAACGGAACGATGACACTTTTTGAAGCATTAGCATACACTGGTGATTTAACTGACTTTGCAAATCGTACAAACATCAAAGTTTTACGCGGCGGTATGAGAAACCCTGAAGTCAGAGAGATAAACCTCACCGACTTTCAGTCTATTCAATATGCTAGTCTTATTTTACGACCAAATGATGTTGTCTATGTTGAACCAAGAGATAGTAAAGCTAGTGTAGTTGGTATCAATGAAGAGCTCCCACTATGGGACTTAGTTAGTAAAATCTTGAGTCCATTTACAAGTGCAGCAGTAATATACGGAGTTACAAAATAATGAGTACAAACACTACACAAAAAAATATAGAAGAAATTAACCTCAGTGAAGTTTTTAAAGTTATAAAAAGATTTAAGTACTCTATAGCGAGTATCGCTTTAGTTGCGACTATATTAGCAGCTATTTTTGCATACTTTTCACCAAATGTATACAGTTCATCAACTACAGTTTTTATCAAAAGTAAACGTGGTGCCAGTGATGACTTCATGAGTATGGCACTTGGTGCACAGAGTAACAATGTTGATAATGAACTAGAAATCATACAGTCTAATTACATCGCTTCAAGAGCGCTCAAGAGTTTAAAACTCGGTACACGCTACTACACTAAACACCGTTTAAAGACTATAGAACTCTATCAAGATACACCTTTTATTGTAACTCATTCGCATCTATCTGATTTGGCGATGGAGTCAAAGTTTCAACTAGAAAAAATAGACTCTCAAAAATTTAGACTTATTATAGAGCCATCTCTTAAAGAAAAGATTATTTACAAGATTAAATCTTTCATCACTTCCGCTTCTCAAGAGTCAGCACCTATAGAGTATAATGCAGTACATACTTATGGTGAAAGCATTGTAACACCTTGGTTCCAGATAAGCATTCAAAGAATGTATGAACTAGAGAAACCAGCTTACTCTTTTACAATGATGCCAGATGATTATATGAGTGATTTTATCCTTGAATCTCTTTCAGCATCTACATTGTCAAAGTTTGCAACTATCATAAACCTAAGTTTTACAGACAACATCCCTAAAAGAGCTGCAGATATTCTTAGTGCCTTAACAGACACATACTTAAGCGAAGAACTTTCATATAAAACTCTTAGTGCCAAAAAAACTCTAGAGTTTTTAGATCTACAGCTTGATACTATACACTCGACTCTTAACAAGTCTGCAAATACACTTGAAGAGTACAAAACTACAAACCAAGTCATCAGCCTAGAGAGTAAAGCAAGTATATCTGCGCAAAGACTAGCCGAACTCGAGACACAACTTTACGAGCTAGATATGCAAGAGAGCGTTTACCAGAACCTTTCGACATACATAAAGAACAACAAAGACCTAAACGCTATCAACATGGGTGCGACAAGTGAAGACAATCCTATAAACTCCATAATAGCAAAAATTCAAGAAAACACCCTTCTTAAAAACTCTTTACTTATTGACTATACACCTATGCACCCTGATGTAGTCAAAGTGACTCAAAACCTAACTTCTTTAGAAAGTTCACTCAAGCAGTCTGTAGAATCAAACCTAAGAAATATCAGAAACTCTAAAAATGCACTTAACAGCATCATAAAAGAGCATACAGACAAACTCAAAGAGTTACCTCAACAAGAGAGAGAGCTTACAGCACTTCAACGCAACTTCATAGTAAATGAAAAAATATATTCATTTCTTCTTGAAAAAAGAGCTGAGACAGCTATCGTGCAGTCCTCTACAGTATCTGAAACTCGTGTTATTGATGAGGCATACATACCTAACCGTCCCATAAAACCAAAACGAATGCTTATGGTTATAGTGGGGCTTATTCTTGGGATGATTATAGGTGTATCACTTGCCTTTTTCAGAAACTTCCTTGATGACACTATCAAAACAGTTGACGATATCGAAGGTCAAACGGACATACCACTTTATGGTGCAGTTCCTACTTTTGATCCTAAAGGAAAAAACACACAACCTTATGATGAATCACTAAGAGTTATACGAACAAATCTTGAGTTTTTACGACAGAGTGACAGCTCAAAACTTGTTACCATAACATCTTCTGTTCCAACAGAGGGAAAAACAACACTTATCACAGAGATAGCAAAAGTTATAGCTAAAACTCATAAAACAGCGATCGTATTGGACCTTGATATGCGTCGTGCAAGAGTTCATGAAAAGTTTGAAACAAGTAACCAAAAAGGGATGAGTACACTTTTAACTAAGAAGCATTCACTTGAAGAAGTACTACACCATACTAACTTAGAAAACTTAGACCTCATTACAGCTGGACCAACTCCTCCTAACCCATCGGAACTTATCATGAGTCAAGAGATGACAAGTGTCATAGAAACTCTTTTACAGAAGTATGACTATGTACTCCTAGACACACCACCTATAGGACTCGTAACTGATGCTATGATGCTTATGAATATATCTGACTTAAACCTCTTTGTAGTCCGTGCGAACTTTTCGAAAAAAGACTTTATCAAAAACATCAACCGTTTTGTAAAAGAACATAAACTCCAAAACACTGGAATGCTTTTAAACAATGTAGCTCTTAGCAAAAACTCTGGGTATGGTTACGGGTATGGTTACGGGTATGGTTACGCGAACGACTACTACAGTGACAAAGACTAGATCAACTGATTGTTTAAAATAGTGTTTTTTTCAAAGATCTTTTTTAAGATCTTTGAGTTTAGGTTTTTTCTAAAATGCTCTAAATGAGAACTTTTATGAGTGTCACTTCCAAGAAAATCTATCCACCCTTTTTCCATAAGTGCATGAGCCACTTTTTGTACCGGTTTTGAGTAGTAACCACCAAATGAGTTCAGGTTTACTTGGAAAAGGAGACCTTGCTCTTTGAGTCTTTTATATATAGAAAAATCTTCATGCATAAAAAAATAACGTTCTGGATGTGCAAGCACTGGTTGATACCCAGCTACTTTCATCTCATATATCACTGACTCTAAGTTGAGTGGCTTTAGAGTATAAGACATCTCAAAAAGTAAGTAGTTCTCACCAAAAGTCAGTATATCTCGTTTATTTATCAACTCTAGAAGATGCTCATCAAGATAGTATTCAGATGCTGCTTCTAGTTCTATATCTATCTCTTGGCGTTTAAGTTCTTCTCGAACATCATCTAGTCGAGAAAGTATTATTTCAGATGTATTTGCATAACGATGTCTCATGATGTGTGGTGTTGTAATAAGCTTAGTAAACCCAAGAGCTTTGAGACCTAAGATCAACTCTATAGACTCGTTCATACTCTTTGAACCATCATCTATACCTGGAATGAGATGAGAATGTAAATCCACACTATAGTTTTGCATAAATTTATTATTTTTCTTAAACAAACTACTTAAACTTGCTAACATCAAAATCCTTTGTTTCTTATCTACTCTTTTAGTTATTATACTATAATTACATATGAATTTTTTCAGCACACTGGTTATTTTCCTACTACTAGTCACATCTTCTTATGCTAAGGATCTCTACAGCATAGATAAAATGACACTTGAGTTTGCAGAGATAAACTACGGAGTAGAAGCAAAGAACAGAATGCTTGAACTAGTAAAACTTCTTAACAGCATAGACAAAGAGAGTGAAAACAAAAAACTAAAATACATAAATGACTTTTTCAACAAAATAGAGTATAACAATGACCTTGTCATATACAAACAAAAGGATTACTGGGCTACAAGGGAAGAGTTTTTAAACATCTCGCTTGGTGACTGCGAAGACTATGTCATAGCAAAGTACTTTTCACTTAGACAACTTGGTCTCTCAGATGAAAAACTCTTTTTGACTTATGTAAAAGCCATAAAGTACAAACAGTCGCATATGGTTCTTACCTACTTTAAAAAACCAACTGCAGTACCGCTTGTACTAGACAACATAAACCCAACTATTTTGCCATCAACTTCCAGAAAAGACCTACGACCTCTTTTTAGTTTCAATGGTGAAAAGATATACATGGCAAAACAGCGTGGCTTAGGGAGAGAAGTTCCAAAAGGAAAAATCAACCTAAAAAAATGGACTAACCTCATCTTAAAAATCAAAAAAGGAACACCATGAGTCTTAAACTACTTTTTACCATTACTTTATCAGGCTTACTGGTTCTCATACTCTCTATCGTGTTTTTTATAAACATCCATAATTTTCAAAAGTTTATAGAACATCAAGTCTATTCAACTTCACAAGATACTGTTTATTCACTTGGGATGTCCCTTTCTACTTTAGACTCTAGTAGTTCGAGCGATGATGTTGAGCTTATGGTAAACGCCATCTTTGATAGTGGTTACTATGAGTATATCCGGTTTTATGATTTAAACAATACACTTATATATGAGAACACCCTTCCCTTAGTTGTCAAGGATGTTCCTAGTTGGTATATTTCACTTGTTTCTTTAGAACTTAAAGAAGCAGTAGGTGACGTTAACAGTGGATGGCAAAAGAGAGGAACACTAGCCGTAAAAGGCCATGCAGGGTATGCATACTATGAACTCTATCAAAACTTTGAAAGTCTCCTCTACTCTTTTGCCATCATCTCTTTCATATCTTTTATAGTTCTCATAAGCATCATAAACATTCTGCTTCATTCCCTTAAACGCATAAGAGAACAAGCAAACGCCATCAATGAACACAAGTTCATTATAGAAAAGGACTCTACTTTTATAAATGAGTTTGACCTACTTATAAAAACGATGAATAAGATGGTCTCCAAAGTAGAAGGAATCTTCAAGTCGGAAGTAAAAATATTTGAGCAGTACCAAAATGTACTCTACAAAGATGAAGAGACGCAACTAGAAAACAAAAAATATTTCACCCTTAAACTACAAGAGATACTTGATGATGAGACTAGAAATCTTGGCTATATAGCCATCATATCCATAGACGGACTTGACAAACTAAAAGCAGAACAAGGCTATGGCGTTTACAAAAAAAGCCTACTTCAATTTATAGCTAACATACCTATAGAACTCAGAGAGAACAACCTACTTGCTAGAATCAGTGAACATGAAATCGCAGTACTCTTTACAACCCATAACCTTGAACTCATCGAGGGCTACTTTCATAGTTTACAATCAGCCATGAACATAACTAACAAACACCTCACAAGCAAAGAGAAGCTACTCTGCTACAGTATCGGTGTTGCCCCCTACTTTGAAAACGACAAGATAAGTGAAACACTTTCTCGTGTGGATTACTCGCTAAGTCGTTCGCAGATAAATGGATGTAATATCATAGATATCTATGATGACTCTAAAAACAAGCAAAAGCTTATCACCCAAGGAAAGAACTCTTGGAAAGTTATGTTTGAAAAGATTTTTAATGAGAACAAGATTGTTTTAGCTATGCAGAGTGTTGTCAACGATACAACTGAGTATATCTTTCATGATGAAGCACTGATAAGAATCAAAGAAGATGATGGTTCATTACAAACTGCAGGCTACTACTTACCAATGGCAAATGCACTTGAAATGGTCGCAAAGTTCGATGATGTAGTTATAAAAAACATCATACCTGTACTCCATGAGTATGTTTACCCCGTGGCGTTTAACATCAGTAAAGACTATGTACTTCAAAGTCTATACCTTCTTGACCTAAGCAATATGCTCTCTACACTTCACAAATCAAATGCACATATGCTTCATTTTGAGTGTAGTGAAAATGAAGTACTCCTTGAACTTGACTCCTACATAGAGTTTTCCGATATGATCCATTCACATAAGCAACTTTTTGGAATAGACCGTTTTTCAGGCATAGAAAACATCAGCTACATAGAAAAAGTAAGACCCGACTACATAAAAATAAATGTAAACTTCATCATCGAGTCTCATACAAACAACAGAGCAGCCCTAGACACACTTAACATTCTTGCACAAACGATGGGTACTACTATCATCATAACAGCCGTTCAGAGTAAGGA
>JAYEJR010000055.1:0-2771 GCA_034660715.1 Campylobacterota bacterium
GATTTAACAGAGGATTATAAACTCTCTCACTCTAATTCTCAAAGTAACGAATAGAAGCAAAACCATAAACAGAAGTTTGAGATACCAGCTCAACCTCTTCTTTATTCACTATCCCGCCAAGAGCAAAAACTTTGATATCCGTTTCATTTAAAAGTTTTTCTAAATTTTCTATACCCTTCGGTTCACCTTTATTTGGTGTTGCAAATATCGGGCTATATGTCACATAATCTGCACCTAAAGAGTGAGCTCTTAAAACTTCATCTTTTGTATGAGTACTTACTATCACATCTAAACCCAACTCTTTTGCCATCTTTATATCTTCAAACTGTAGTGATGTCAGGTGAACACCAACTGCACCTATCTCATTTGCAAGTTTATAATCACCATGTATAAAAGCTTTTACATCTCTACTCTTGCTACATACATCGACAAAATATTTAGCTAAAGTCTTATAATTTGGATTTGATTTATCTCTATATAGTGCATACTCTGGAAGATGTTTTTGAAGCTGTTCATAAAGTCTTTTTCTAAATGTATCTTCCGAACTTGTGTAAAACTCATTAGATGTAATAAGGTATTTTTTTAACATATATATTTACTCTATAGAGGGATATTGCTAAACTTCAAAAGCTTTGCATATTGCTCTTTTGAAAGCATATCTGAAAGGACTGTAACCAAATCTATATAATGATGATTTGCTTCATAAAAATCTAACTGTAGCTGGGCAAACTCTTCTTTAAGTTCTTCATTATCTGGATCATGAAAGAGCTTAGTACGAAGGTCATCTTCTAGGGGAACATGTTTTTCATTAAAAAATCTTGAACCACCACCAAAACCACTAATCATCTTAGTTCCCTTTTTTTAAACATTATACCAAAAAAAATGATATACTAATTTATGATAAATATCAATACAAACAAAACTTTAAATATCATACTTCCTAATACAAATAAGGCACTCAAAGAGGTCTTAGAGAGCAGTTCACCTAAAGAGTTACAAGCTCTCTCTAGTGGTAAAGATTTAAAGTCAATTGTTAATGATATCCTCTCCCAAACATCTAAAAACTCATCCCAAGATAAAATGCTTTTAGACTTAGTGAAAAACAACCCTACATTTAAAGAGTTAGGAAGTGTAATAAGTAGTGCCAAAGAATTACTCTCACTACTTAAACAAGACAAGAGCCCTCTTCCACTAGAAAAACAGTTACAAAACTTACTTGGAAATATCAAAGATATCAATGAAAAGGGTCTGCAAAGTAAAATCGAAAACTCTGGACTCTTTCTAGAGAACAAACTTAAAAATATTCAAACGCCAAGAGAAGAGTTAAGAACACTTACAACACAACTCTCAACAACCTTACAAGATACAAAGCTTCCAAATCTTAAAGCTATCAATGCACAACTCCAAGAGCTACTAAATAGTGATGCCTTTAAAAGTATAAACTCTAAAGAACTACTCACAAACGTAAAAGTAGATATAGCAACATTAACACAGTTGAGTAAGAGTGTCGGTACTCTCTTAGATAAAATCACACAAAGATTAGACTCTCCCTTAGATAAAAGTATAAGCCCTAAAGATGTACTCTATTCAAAAGATACACAAAATTTACTAGATAAACTCCAACTTCTTAACACTCCTCAAAAGCTTCAAATGCAGACAAAACTACAAGAGCTTTTTTCAAATGACTTAAAGTCAGTGTTACATAAAGCCCAAGAAGAGCTAACAAACTCTAACCATCCAAATAAGCAAGAACTACTCAAACATATAGATAAGCTCTCTCTGCAGATAGATTATCACCAACTAGTATCACATCTTTCAAATGCCACTTCACTCTACATACCCTACTCTTGGGATGCGCTCGAAGATGGCAACATTACGATGAAAAACCTCAAAGACGGAAAGTTCTTTACAGATATAGAACTTCAACTCAAAGAGTATGGGTCACTCAAACTTCGTCTTGGTATGTTTGAAGAAAACCAGCTAAATATAAATATAACAGCACAAAGTAGTGAGTTTAAAAAAATCCTTCAAGAAAATATGTCACAGTTAAGACAACAGCTATACGATGTAGGCATCACTCCAAAAGAGATCCGATTTTTAGATGATAAGAGTGCTAATGCATATGGTGGTGATAGTAGTGGTCTAGCACTTGGTTTTGAGGTAAAAGCATGAAACAAAAAGCAGTAACACTCAAGTATAATAAAGAGTTAAATGACGCCCCTAAAGTGACAGCCAAGGGTGAAGGGTTTACCGCTGAGAACATTATAAAGATAGCGAAACTTCATGATATTCCTATTAAAAAAGATGAAGATTTAGTTGAGATGCTCTCTAAACTTGAGATAGATAGAGAGGTTCCAGCTGAGATGTACAAGGCTATCGCCGAAGTTTTTAGCTTTGTCTACAAGATGACAAAAAAATAGCCTAGCCTTCCTATAGAATTTTAAAAGTCAAAAATATCGTCTAAATCCTCTTCATTAACATTCTCATCATTACGCTGGGTCCACATATTTTCTATCGTTGTCATATCACTAATTATAGAAGCATCTAACTGGTTGAGCTTGCTCTCATCTCCCGAAGAGAGGTCCTTATGCCATTTTGAGAGGACATAAACAAAGGTCTCTAAAAAAGTAAAAATATTTCTTACCACTTCTATATCTTGAGGAAGCGGAGTCTCTCTGATAGTATGAGAAAAACTACTCATAGCAAGACCAAGTTCATTAAAAAAGGTGTAGTAGTGTAAAATAGTGGCATATCTTGCAAAGTGCTTGATA
>JAYEJR010000056.1:0-2756 GCA_034660715.1 Campylobacterota bacterium
AAGATGAGTTAGGCGAACTCGGAGAGTCAGTAAATAAAATGGCAAACTTCATGCTAAACGCCAATGAAATATCTGAAGCAAAGGTTGTCAAACAGACAAAACTACTCCAAGAGAGTAATGATAAACTACAACTTAACAACCAAAACCTAAGCACCATTATCAAATCTCTTTCGCATGACATCAAAACGCCACTAACTATCATGAATGGCTACTTAGAAGAGCTAGATGATGGTTTAATAAAGTGCGAAGAGATCCCTAGAGTAACTGCCATACTAAAAAAAGAGACTGCTTACCTCAACGAACTAACTTCGGAAGTTATTGGCTATATTCAGTCTAAAGAGATTACATTTAATAAACAAGAAAAAATCTTTCTAAAAGAGTTCCTAGAACTAGAAGTCTGCTCGCTTCTTCGAGTTAAAGATGGCGTTGAGCTTAAGTGTGAAGTCAATGAGAGTCAATACATCACATTTAATAAAATAGCCCTAAAAAAGATTTTGGTCAATCTTTTGCATAATGCGAGTAAGTATACTAAGCATGGTACTATTATAGCCAGAGTACAAAACAAAAGTATCATAATCGAAGATACAGGTATAGGGATAGAGCATCAGTACTCAGAGAGTATTTTTGAACCATTTTTTGGACTTGATGAGAGTCGAAATAGAGAAAAAAATGGCTTCGGACTAGGACTCTCTATCGCAAGTAATCTTGCTAAAAAGAACAACTATACTTTAACTCTAGATACCACTTACAGTAATGGGTCTAGATTTGTTTTAGAGCTAATATGAAAAAGCTACTACTATGGGACTATAGATAAAAACCTAAATATTTTAGACGACATAACTCTCAAAGCTCAAAAGATAGATATACCGACATTAATTATTTGGGGAGACGAAGATAAAATCATCAGTGTTAAAAATGCTTATGCACTTCATGAACATATGAAAAAGTCTCAACTAGTCATACTAAAGGGCATAGGTCATATGCCTATGATAGAAGAGCCAGAAGTGACGGCTAAACATATTATGAACTTTTTAAATGATTAGTCTAAGTCAATAGCTAAACTCTTTAAAGTCTCTAAATCTACAAGCTCTAAAATTGCTTGACCAGTTGAGTGAATAAAAATCTGTGGAGCATTTCCATCTTTTACTGACTGAGCGAAACGCAGACCTGAAAGACACCAAGACTCTCCAGGTTGTACCCCTTTAAACCCATGTTGTGGCATAGGAGTAGAAAGGTCATTACCTGTGCGTTTAGAGTAGTCTAAAAACTCTTTTGTTGCATAAATACAGATAGCATGCATACCTTTGTTTTGTGGTGTCACTTTACATGAACCATCTCTAAAGAAACCTGTTAATGGGTCTAGACTACATGGTTCTAGAGGCTCTCCAAGTACATTTAACTTTCCTGTTATATCTAATGGTTTTGGCATATTTATCACCTTATTATTTTTTGAGGATTGTATCTTATAAACTCATAAATTCTTTTCTAACTTAAAATTAATATTACAAGTTAAAATTGGACTAATAATAAACCTTATCTTTGATAAAATTTCTGATATGTTTAGAGGAGATAACTATGAATGAAACAGAAAAACTATCACTATATATAGAGAAACTACAAACTATGGCACTAGAGAAAATAGAACAAGACAACAAAGGTGCAATAGTTGCACTCAAGGAATCCCTTCATTATCTTGAAGGCGAGATGAGAGGCTACTAAGATGGCAGTTTTAATCTTGACGATGAGTTCTTTAGACTTTTTGATGAGCTTATGATAAAACTACAAGAGACTAGAAAAATTGCCGAAGATATACGAATAAAAGAGAAATAACACACTTACTACACACCACCTAAGTATACTCTGCTTTATAAACATTAAGGATTATAAATGCAGTTTTTATTTCAGTTCGGCGAAGATGTCAAAGATTACCCCATAAAAGTTATAAATGAACGCGAAGCTCGTGGGGCTGCAGGTATCTTTTTTGCCTTGGCATTTTTCTCCTTTTTATATGCCATTACATTTCGAGACTTTAGATATACACAGATATTTGTCACTCTCTTTTTTATAGACTTCTTTATTCGAGTCATCATTAACCCTCGCTATGCTCCAAGTATGATTTTAGCCCGATTTGCAGTAAGAGGAATGAAACCTGAGTATGTTGGTGCACCTCAAAAACACTTTGCTTGGTCTATCGGTTTAGCTTTAGCGACTTTTATGATGTACTTTATCTGGCAAGGAGTTCACCTTCCTGAAGTAAAAATCCCTATCTGTATACTTTGTCTTTTTCTTTTCTTTTTTGAAGCAGCTTTTGGTATCTGCATAGGATGCAAAATATATGCTCTATTTTTTAAAGAAAAAGCACAGTACTGCCCTGGTGAAAGTTGTGAGATGACTGTTAGAGAACCTATACAGCATATAAACACTCTACAAACTCTTATAGTGCTCATAAGCATAATTGCACTTAGTTACTTTACATATCAAACAACACTTGAACTCAACTCCAAAGAGATGACTTCTTCTTTATATAAAGCTATGCCAAGTAAATGTGGTGCTGGAAAATGTGGTGGAATTTAGCTTTTACTTTCAAGGTAAAAACTCTCTTCTAAAATGTCTAAACATCTGTTAAGAATATCTAAGTAAAATATTGACAATTAAAACAAGTATTTAAAGGAAAAAATATGAACAGAAGAGAAGCATTAAAAGTAGTTGGAACGACTGCTGTATTAGCAGCTGTTGGTACAGAAGCTAGTGAGAAG
>JAYEJR010000057.1:0-2746 GCA_034660715.1 Campylobacterota bacterium
GATAGTACTATAGATGTTATCTCGAGAGTATCGAGTTCCATTTATAAAGCCTCGTCTAATGTTGAAACAGTTGCAGAAGATGTAGATGGTGTAGTGGCATTTAATCAAGAAGTTTTAGAAGAGATAGAGTATGTAACAATCGTATCGATACAAAACGAAGAAGCTGCTGCTAAAATAGAAGATATCACTTCTCAAATGCATACAAATGCACTGGAGCTAGAAGGCTTAATGAAAGGTTTTAATGTGGAGATTAAAGAGGAAGTGGAAGTCGTAACAAATAATAAAAATCAAGAAAATGATGTTTCATTTGATTTAGATGGGGATGATGATTTTATTATGTTTGACTAATCTTTCACTTGGACAGATTCCCCATACTCTTAGCCCATAGTAAAAACAGTATCCCAAACGAAACTAAAAATGCCGTCAGATAGAGTGTAGTGTTATAGTTTCCATACTTCTCAAAGAGGTAGACACTATAAAGAGGTGCTAAAACTTGTCCTATCCCATAAGCTGCTGTCATGGCTCCCATGAAGATGACAGGGTTTTTTCCTGCGAGTTTGCCGCCATAGTGCATAAAAAGAGCGACATGGGCTATGAAAGTAGTTCCATAGAGAGCTCCACTAAGAAGGTTTAGCATCACATCGTTTGTAAACGCCGGAATCAAAATACCCACTATCTGAAGTACAAATGCCATGATGATCGTGTTCACACTTCCATACACTCTTGCTATTTTCATCCAAAGTATAGCTGAGGGAACGCCAGAGACTCCAACGACTAGCCATCCAAGGTTACCATAGCCTGAGAGACCCTCTAGTGAGTTTATGATGTCAGGAAAAAAGGTAGCCTGAACAACAAAACCTACACCCGCTGCAAAGTAAGCGAGAATGAGAAGGATGACATAGGGAGTGAACATAGACCTTGATGCCTTGTGTTTTTGTGCATCTGCTCTGAGTGCCTTCTCAAACGAGAGCATATACACAGCATAACTCCCTATGAAAAGAGCAAAAAGGCCAAGAACTATCCAAGCACAGTTCCAGTTTGCGTTTAGGAGTACATAACGGCTTATAAGCTCACTTACAACTATCCCAATCCCTATACCGCTAAAGTGGATGCCCATAGCCTTTGTTTTGTCCTCATGGTCGAGTTTTATCATAACGATGGCACTTCCCACTAAAAATGTTAGTGCACTTCCAAAACCTGCAAGAGTTCGAGAGATGAACCATACATCTTCGTTGGTGGTTAGAGCTAAACTAAGAGTAGTGACTACACTTAAAAAGACACCAAGTCTAAAGAGCTTTACCTTGGCGTTTATGTCGGTGATAAATATAGTCAAAATTGCCCCACTAAGATAACCCATAAAGTTAAAAGAGGCGAAGAGTCCAGCACTCTCAACTGTTAAAAAGTCCTCTAACATAGGTGTCAGTAAAGATGTAAACGCAAAACGAGCAACACCAATGCTGATGATGATAGCAAAGATACCCGCTAAGAGTATGTTGGCGTTTGAGTTTTTATCGAGTAGATTCAAGTGTTAGAAGCCTCTGTTTTAACTTTTGTTTTATCTACGAATAGTAACATCTATTTGGTTATATCTCAAAAATATACTAAAATAGTTTAAGAGATTAAAAGGGTGAGATAGATGCAATTTGACAAAGATTTAAACTCCGAACAGGCTGAACTCTTTTTAGATGTAAGAGCTTTTATTACAGAGGAGATTGAGAAGTATGTCCAAAAGGTAAGAGAGAAGTACTCAGACAACATCACATCTCTTTTTTGTAGGGAGTTTAGCGGTGGTTTTTGTTACCTCAGAGTCAAAGATGCTGCTGTACATATTGGGTGGTTTTGTGGTGTCAAAATAAGCGATAAGCATGGGCTACTTTTTGGTAATGGCAAGCAGATACGAGGGCAGAAAGTAAGGGTACTGGGTAAAAAAGAGAAAGAGGCGATAGCCTACTATGTAAAAGAGTCTTACCTTGTACTTATAGAGAAAGAAGAGCTAAAGAAGGCAAGGAGATAAAATGACTGAAGAAGAGTTAGAAAAAGTACTGTTGGCAAAAAATGGTGCAAAAAAAGAGTTCCCTTTTGATGAAGTGACTGCAGTCTATAAGGTGATGAATAAGATGTTTGCTCTCGTAAGTGAGAAAGAGGGACACATAAACATAAACCTAAAGGCTCTTCCTGATGATGCTCTAGGCTATAGAGATATCTATGAGTGTGTTATACCAGGATATCACATGAACAAAAAACACTGGAACACTGTCATTGTAAACGGTGAGATGAAAGATGAGATTTTAGTAGATATGATAGATGACTCTTATGACTTAGTAGTCTCTAAACTCACTAAAAAAGAGAGAGCAGAGTTACTTAATCTTTCTTAGAATATATTTGTATTATTTCTGAGTTTTCAGGTCACTAGGCCTTAACTTGCAGAATATAATGTTTCAAAAGGAATACTCCAAGGATTTTCAATATCGTTGAACTCACTTGATATAACCATATTATTGAACTGAGACTCCTTTTGTCTCACAATCCCAAGTGCTAACTCCTTGGTCTCATGTGGATATTCCCCTGTACTGATATATTCATATGCACCTTGATATCCATATTGAATCACTAAGTTGCTAACTATTCGTATTAAGTTTGTATTCTCCATAATTATGCTCCTAAACAAAAAATCATAGTTAAAGAGTAGAGTATATTTATTACAAAAACAATACAAGTTAGTAGCAACAAGTTATCATTAAAAAAT
>JAYEJR010000058.1:0-2734 GCA_034660715.1 Campylobacterota bacterium
TTTCCTTTTAATAAGGAAATAAAATCACTATATTGACTATAAGAACACCTTACTTCTTGACATTTAAAGACAAAAAAGATATAATCCGCGTCCATACATTGGTTAGAGTGATGTAAAACATATGGTTTTGCGTTGGTTCTAATGAGTTCTTTAAAGGAAAAAACAAATGGAAAAAATTAGATTAAAGTTAAAAGCTTACGATCATAGAGTACTTGATCGTTCTGTTGCTTCAATTATAGAAGCTGTTAAAAGAACAGGTGCTGAATTAATAGGTCCAATCCCAATGCCTACTAAAATCAGAAAATATACTGTTCTAAAATCGCCACATGTTAACAAAGATGCTAGAGAGCAATTTGAGATTAGAGTTCATTCAAGAATGATCGACATCGTTTCTGCAACGCCAGATACAGTTGATAGTTTAATGAAACTAGACTTAGCTCCTGAAGTAGATGTAGAAGTTAGATCAATGGGTCAAGAGTAGAAAGGAGTTATAGATGGAATTTATTGTTGAAAAAATCGGAATGAGTCGTACTGTAACTGTTCCTGCTGTTGCTGTAACTCTTGTAAGAGTTGTTGAAGCTAAAGTTTGTGAAGTTACTGACGGTGTTGCTATAGTTGCATACAATAGTGGTAAAAAGTTTAACAAAACTATTGAAGGTCAACAAAAAAAGTATGACTTATCAAAAGAGTTTAACAGTTTTGCTACATTAAATGTTGCGAATACAGAAGCTGGTGATATTGATACTGCTGCTTTAGTAGAAGGTGTAGTTATTAAATCTACATTCAAAACAAAAGGTAGAGGTTTTGCTGGTGTTGTTAAGAGATATAACTTTGCAGGTGGTAGAGCATCTCATGGTCATAGAATGGGTAGAAGAACTGGTTCTATTGGTAATGCAGAATGGCCAGGTAGAGTTATGCCAGGTAAAAAAATGCCAGGACACTATGGTAATACAAATATTACTCATAAGAATGATATAGTTTCTTTTGACGCTACAACAGGTATTTTAGTTCTTAAAGGT
This sequence comes from Campylobacterota bacterium, assembly GCA_034660715.1. GTDB lineage: Bacteria > Campylobacterota > Campylobacteria > Campylobacterales > Sulfurimonadaceae > Sulfurimonas. The sequence goes on from JAYEJR010000058.1 coordinate 1,020, forward strand.
TCAGTTGCTGGTGCAAATGGTTCTTTAGGTAAAGTAAGGATTGCATAATGTCTAAATTAATAGTATTAAATGACAAATTAGAAAATGCTGGAGATATCACTTTAGACGAAAAGTTTGAAGGGATTAATTCTCACAATTTACACTTATATGTTAAGTCATACTTAGCAGGAATAAGAGCAAATACAGCTAGAGTTAAAAACAGATCAGAAGTAAGCGGTGGTGGTAAGAAACCTAAAGCTCAAAAAGGTTCTGGTGGTGCTAGATGGGGATCAAAAAGATCACCTTTATTTGTTGGTGGTGGACAAGTTTTTGGACCATCTGACAGAAACTATAACCAAAAGATTAATAAAAAACAAAAAGTTTTAGCTTTAAGATATGCAATCAATGCACAAGCCCAAAAAGGTTCTATTCTTGTAGTTGATTCAATGAGAGTTGAATCTGGTAAAACTAAAGATGCAAAAAAGATTATCAATAAACTTGATAAAAGAGATGTATTAATTGTTGTTGAAAATTTTGATGATAAAACTTATTTAGCTTTTAGAAACATCAAAAATTGTTATGTGATTGAAAAATCAGAACTTAATGCTTATTTAGTAGCTGCTTACCATTCAATTGTATTTGAAAAAGCAGTAATTGATAGCTTAATATAGTAAGGTATAAAAATGGCAGATATTACAGATATCAAATCAATTGTTTATACAGAAAAAACTATTGAATTGCAAGAAAATGGTGTAGTTGTTGTACAAACAAGCACTAGAATGACAAAAAATGGTTTAAAAGAAGTATTCAAAGAGTATTTTGGTGTTACACCAATGAAAGTTAACTCTTTAAGACAAAGTGGTAAAGTAAAAAGATTTAGAGGAAAAGTTGGTTCAAGACCAGATTTCAAAAAGTTTTATGTAACATTACCAGAGGGCGCTGAAATAGCGAACCTTTCAGCGTAAGGGAGTAGGAAATGGCAATTAAAAAATTTAGACCAATAACACCTGCTAGAAGATTTATGTCAGTTATGGATACATCTGATATTACATCTAAACCAACAGTTAGAAGTTTACTTGTAAATGTAAAAGCAACTGCAGGTAGAAATAGTAATGGTAGAATCACATCTAGACATAGAGAAGCTGGTGCAAAAAAGTTATATAGAATTATTGACTTCAAAAGAGATAAATTAAATGTACCTGGTACAGTAGCTACTGTTGAGTATGACCCATACAGAAACTGTAGAATTTGTTTAATTAATTATGTTGATGGAGATAAAAGATATATTATTCAACCTTCAGGATTAAAAGTTGGAGATACAATCCAATCTGCTGATTCTGGACTTGATATTTTACCAGGGAATACTATGAAACTTAGTAATATTCCAGTTGGTACAATGGTTCATAATATTGAAATGAAACCAGGAAAAGGTGGACAAATCGCTAGATCTGCTGGTGGATATGCTCAAGTTATGGGTAGAGAAGATAAATATATTATATTAAGACTTCCATCTGGTGAAATGAGAAAAATTCTAGGTGTTTGTATGGCGACTATTGGTATAGTAGGAAATGAAGATTTCTCTAATATGGTAATTGGTAAAGCTGGTAGACAAAGACATTTAGGTAAAAGACCACAAACTAGAGGATCTGCAATGAATCCTATCGATCATCCACATGGTGGGGGAGAAGGTAAGACTAACTCAGGTAGACATCCAGTTACACCATGGGGTATGCCAA
>JAYEJR010000059.1:0-2713 GCA_034660715.1 Campylobacterota bacterium
CAAAGATATTTTAAAAGCTTGCACCTAAAAGCACTCTAAGCCTGCTTTGATCTTCAACAAATGAAGCATCGTTATAAATATACTCAAAACTGATAGGAAGAGCTAAGGAGTTTAAAAAGACACCTGCAAAGGTCACACCTACACGAGCCTCATTTGCATTTTCTACTTCTGAGCTATAAGATTTTACATCATAGTAACGGTACTTTGCATAAACAGACTCTCTTTGAAGCGAAACAGGAAAAGTAAAGAAGTATGTTGAGAAGTTAAAAACCTTCGACAGACTCAGTTCACCATACCCTGCTTCTTTAACATATAGAGAATTTTTTATACTTGGTATATCTATGGTTGATGGATCCATGTCAAGTCCTAAAGTAACATTTGAGAGCTTTACACCTCTCGTCTCTACTCCTGTGTTACTATCCGTTTTAGAGTACTTTGCCCCAAAACCAATATAAAATTCAGCAGGTAAATCGTGTACAAACTTATACTCACCACCCACGATGATATCTTCTCGTTCTTTAACGCCATATAGTTGTAGCATGCTTAAACAGTTAGCATACATACTGACACCATATCGCTCGCTTCTTCCTATAGTAAAAGTTCCACTTAGAGGTTCTCTCTGGGCTGTGTCAAAGTCTTGGTAGTAACTTCCGCCAAAAGCTCCGTAGTAGTATCCTGTTTGTAAAAATGGTAGTGTGGCTCCCGCTATAACACCACTATCTCTTACATCCTCTCTGCCATACTTATCTATAACGCCATAAGCTGAGAGTGAATACTGCAGTAGATACTGAGAGTTTGAGTACCCTACTCCAGCTATAGTAACATTAGACTCATCTCTGTTTAAAAAGATATTCGCTGAGTTTTGTGCGAGCGGATCTCCAAAGTCAACATTCAAAGTTCCTACAACTCCATTCTCTCCACTTCCTATCACAAAGTCAGTCCCACTATAGTGCATATCTAACATCGAGTAATAGCTATCAGACAGATCTACCTCAGAGTGTTGTTGTTTTGCATTCTTCACACCTTTATACTCTCCGTAGTACTCTTTATCTTCAAAAAAGAGTCGAGTCTCAAAAGGTTTTTCATCTATGTTTTCTATAGGACTCTTAACATAGTAGTAATCTTTTTCGCTAATAGCTGCTATAAGTAGTTCATCATCGTTGATAAGTCTTGCTTCTACAATATTATCTGCACTACTAGCACGAGTTACTAAAGAGTCTTTTACACAGTAGAGAGTCGAGCCTAACTCTGAGTTAGCCACAAAGTAAACACGACCAAAATCATCTACATCACTAACAACTCCATAAAACCCTTGAAATGAAGTAAGTGGTGTTTTATTTTTATACAGAGTCCGAGTTTTGCCCTCTTGTTTAAAGTAGTAGAGGTTATCGCGTTTATCAATGATAACTGAGGAGTTTACTCTCTCATAAAACAGACCTCCAACATATAGCTGTGGCTCAGAAAAAGAGGACTTGACATCGAAGTAGACCTCTTCACCAGTTGATAAATACCCCTGAATCATCTTAGACTCACTCCCCTCTTTTATCATAGCCTCACTATCAAAGAGACCTTGATATATCTTTATCGGGGATGTATTTCTACTTCCTTGGGTATAAAACTCTTCATCAACTTTTAGAACCTTACCAGCCATAAAACTATCTCGTTGTTTATAAACTTCTTTTGTCTGTTTGTTTAGGACTACTAGTTCAGGAGAGCGAACACCACTCTCGTTGGTTATGAAAAATATCTCTTCATTAGAGTTGCCTAAAGAGTAAAAGAACTGCGATGATGCTATCTGCTCACCCTCTATTCGTTTAAACTCTTTTGCTAGACCTTTATACTCTAGAGCAAAGCTCTCTAATGATCGCTCGAAGTTTATACCCAGAGCATCTTGCATACTCCAGTTCGTACGAAATGGCCACCACCAATCTTCAGACTTATACTTAAAGTAAGAGTTCAACTCTTTCATCCCATACATTTGGGCCATATAGAGGTTATAAAAAGCACCCTGTATGTAGACTATCTCTCCATAAGGAAACGCCAACTTAGAGTTATATACATCTCCTGACTTGATGTTTCCAGCCTCTGCTTGGAGTATAGTCTCTGCCTTGAGTCTTCCACTGTAGAGTCTTCCACCATTTCCATGCCACGACTCATTTAGAACGGCGTTTCCTTCTAACATAAAGGAGTTTTCCATCACGTTTGGAACTGCTATGGGAATCAAGGGAAGTATAAATGTACCGTTACCTATGACTGAGTGCAGTCCTCGTGAAACGCGACTCCCTTTGATATTTACTTGGTAGTTATGAGCTGTTTCATGATAAATAAGCGTGTTTAACCAAGAAGTAGAGCTGAAGTAGTCAACAGCAGAAGTTCCACCTATGTAGTTTATCTGTCTGTTGTTAGGCCATTGAGTTGAGAAGCCGTTTGCTATTTGGTTATAGTCCGAGACGAGTCCAACATAAAGAGTCTCATCTAAACGCCATCCAAAAAAGTCTCTATAGTCTTTATGTAATGGAGACTCTATACTAGCAGTCTGTTTTGCGAAAGGAAGGTTATCTTTTGTGTAGATGATTTGAATATCGTTTTGCTTATCTTCGTGTTTGTAGTATGGCTTGTCATGAGGGACTACTGAGTTTCCAGAGCCAAGCGAACTTGGCACGATATTTTGCTGGGCTAAAAGTGAGGTAGCAAAAAATAGGGTGACTAGGGA
>JAYEJR010000060.1:0-13283 GCA_034660715.1 Campylobacterota bacterium
CTGATAAGCCTGTTGCTGTTGTATAGCCATTACTGCTGATTAGGTAGTCTGTATAGAGTTCAAGGTAATCTGTTTTCATAAGATATTTTAGCTATTTCCTTTTTAAAAGTCCGTAAGGTCAGTTATTTAAAACTTTTATCTTTCTTTCATTTAGAGCTTGCTTTCTATGAATATACCAAAACTTTGTTTTTTCTATAAGGTACTCAATATTTTTCAATGCATCTATCATTGCACTTTTTAAAGTATTAAGATGCCAGTCTAACCATAAGGTTATATCAAAATTTCTATTTTTAAAGAGATTTGTATATAATCATATCATTTAAGCGATATCTTCCATTTATACTATTATTTAAATTCAATCCGATATAATAAGCCTACTAAATAAATCCCTACTCTAAACTAAATAATTATAAAAAAGTAGGGATTAAATATACTTCAAAAGCACTTAATACAGGTCTTTATTGTATATTTCCAAAAAACTATAAAGAGTTGCCTATGATAAAACTACTACTTCTACTTTTGCCTTTGAGTATATTTGCTCAGAGCTTTATGCTCTCAAATATCCCTTTACCAAAAACATATATCCAAAACCTTGACCCTTATGAGTGTGATGAAGAGTGTATGCAAGAGTACCTTGATGAAGGTATGGTGTTTTCATTTTTAGCACATGCCTATAGCAGACTTGAAGATATGGAACAAAATGAAGCAAGAACTATGTTTGTTTCTATCTTTAACCTAGGAGCATTTCATAGTGGTGCAGAGCTAAAGATAGCTCTACTTTTACCTTATAAAAAAATAGGAAAATATGCTTCATCGACAACAAATGCCAGCTTTGCATACTTGATGACAAAGGGTCACCCTTTCATGCTTAAAAGTTACAAGATAGAGAGTGAAGAGAGAGAAGAACTTGAGATAGCTATAGATGCTATGAGAGCTGATGGTTTTGAGTATATCATCGCCCCTCTTACAAAAAAAGGTGCAGACAATGTCATAGATATAAATCCTGCTCTTAACATCTACTTCCCTACTATAAACAAAAAAGATGTAAACACTTCTTCTGCATTTTTATCTTTTGGAGCTATAGACTATGATGCTCAGAGTCACTTACTTCTCAAAGAAGCAGTAACTCCTCTTGTACTTTTCTCAGACCGTTCATCAACTGGTAAAAAACTTGCTGCTTATCAAAAAGAGGAGTTCTTAAACCCTACTCTAGATGAGAAAAATGATGATAACAGTAGTAGTTCATTTTTTGATGCAGCACTGAGTATCTTGACTTCACCTGAACCTAAAGAGGAAGTACAAGTAGAAGTTAAAGAAGATCTTTTAAATGAAGAAGAGATAGAGGAAAAAGTAGTAACTAAACACTTCATATCAAGAAAAACTACAAACCTCGAGATATACCTCAAAGAAAAAGAGGAGATTTTAGAGGGAACATTTTTTCTAAATACGCCTATCATCAAAAGTGGAATGATTATGTCACAACTAACACTCTATGATGTAAATGCAACAAATGTTCTCTCTACACAGATAAACTACGACCCCCTACTTCTCTCTATGACTCAGTACACAGATAGAAAAGAGATGATAGTAGCAAACTCAATCACAAAACATAATAATGTACTTATAGAGACAAACTCTCTTCTTGGAAATGACATAGTATATGATTGGATCAACTACACTACAACTATAGGAGTCGACTACTTCTACTCACTCATAACTGATGAAGATAGAACTTATAACACGATAGTTGAGAACAACCAGATGATATATGATATAGAACTTCTTCGACCTGCAAGGTCAAAGTTTGTAAAGTATATAAAAGACTAAAAAAGACTAAGTAAAAGCTCTTTAGTCTCTGGGTCTATCTTCTGAGGTCTTCCCTCAAAAGTAATGTAAGCAAGTACTATCTCAAGTTCAAAAAGCTTCTCTTCACCACGATAAACAATCTGTTTTAGTACAAAAGAAGCTGCTTTCATTTTAAGAAGTTCACTTTTTATCTCAAGCTCATCCCCAAGTTTTGCACTACTCAAAAAGTCACCAATAACCCTACGAGCTACAAAGTGCCCACCTTTAAGTATAGGTGTCATACCTCTCTCATAAAAAGCCTCACTACGAGCTCTCTCGCAGAAGTTTAGATAGTTTGAATGATAGACCACTCCTCCTGTATCAGTATCCTCATAATAAACGCGCAATTTCATCGCAAACCCCTATATACTTTAAATCCCTTATATTTTGAAACTGAAAGTTGTTTTATTTAACTACTATGTCATTTTACTAAAATTAGCATTATTATACCTATGTATCACCATATCCACTTTTAATCTGTGCTCGTTTTGCCAGTATCTGTACACTTTGGGTTATCTCTTCCCCTGCTATATGATAGTGTTCATGTAGTTTCTCAAGTGACTCCTCTATTTTTGTTGAGAGTGTATCACTTAGATCGTCTATTTTCTCTTTCATTTCTACAACTTGTTTATCTTTTGAAGCTGCTAAGTCTTGTGATATAACACTAAGTTGTGACTGTGATTTTACATAATCAGATTTTACACTTTCAACATCTTTTATGATTTCTTGGAGCATAGAGTATATGTCATGAAGTCCACTGTTTTGTTTTTCTAGTTCTTGCATCTTGTTAGAGGAAAGAACCATCTGCTTCATTATCATCTCACTCTGAGTACGAATGTTTTCAAGTCTTCTATCTCCTTCATAAAGAGAAGTGGAGACACCTTCTGTATGAGACTTTAGAGTTATTATCTGGTTTTCAAAGGCTTTTGTTACACCTGATAGTTGTTGCAGAGTATGTTTTGTGATAGTGTTTGCTATCTCGTTCGAAACACCTTTAATCTTCTCGAGATTCTCTTTGAGCTCATCGATATCTTCAGACATATCTCCCCTACTCTGTACTGCACGCTCTAGTAGTTTGTTGAGTTTATTATAGTGGTCTTGTTCTGCTACTCTAAGTATATCTATATGTTTATGCACGACATTATCAAGTTCTGGCATCTGAACTTCTGTAAAGTACTCAAAACCTTTACTTACACTCTTGTGCCAAGACTCCATCTCATCAAACTTATCTATAAATGTTGCTTGATTTTTCAGTACTGTATCAAGTGCTTTTATATCTTCTTTAAACTGTGTACGAACTTCTTGACGAGATAACTGGTCAGCCTCTTGAGAGCTACTCATCCTCTCTTCTAAATCAAGTATAAACTTTTTAAGGTCAGATATCTCACTTACAAGTACTTTTGTAAACTCATCTTGTGTTCTTGTCTTCTCTGATATCTGTGTTTGATGCAGAATATTCATCACTATATAAAGGAGTAGTGCTACAAGAAGAGGAAAAAGAGACTCTCGAAGTAAAAGAACGATGTTTGTAGTGTCTGGCTGTATGATAAAGTGGACAAGAGAAGCGATGCTTCCTATACCTATCATAAGTGGTGCATAGTTTATCTTGTTTGGTTGTTTGAGTATAAATACCTGTCTTAAAAAAAGAAGTGCCATAAATGCAAACGCCAAGAGCAGGTCATTGTTAAACATCTCTATCTCCACTATTTAGTATAGTTCTATTCTATCATAATTATTTATAAAACAAAACCTAATATCTCATGAGGTTTTGCTACTGTGTTTTCAAATTCACTTGTCGGAGAGAATCCCCAAGTTGCAAAAAGTGAATCTATCTTAGCATTTTGAGCACTTTGAATATCTTTAGAGTTATCGCCAATCATCCAAGCCTTATGTGATGAAGCATCAAAACTATAATGTTCAAGTATTTTAAATAACATCTCTGGACTAGGTTTAGATGCACTTACTTCATCTGCTCCGATGATAACATCAAACATATCTTCTACATCTAAAGAAGAGAGCATTAGTTTTGCAAACTGAGTTGGGGCGTTTGTAGCGACAGAGAGTTTTACACCAGCGTTTACAAGACTTTGAAGAGTATCAAGAACTCCATCATAAAGATATGGATTTTGAGTACACTGAGTCCTGTAGTGCTCCTCAAATACTAACCTATCTTTTTTCTCATATTCCTCAGTTCCATAAAAAAGCTTTGGAAGATTTCTTACTTCCATATTTATCGCTTCGACAATAAACTCTTCACTTAACGCTTCTAAAGAGTAATGAACTTCTCTTACATGGTTTATAGATATCGTTATATCTTTCTTAGAGTCTATTAGAGTCCCATCCATATCAAATATTACAACTTTCATTAGTACATCCTCCTTCTATTATAAGGTCGTATCCCTCTTCTTATAGGCATGGTATTATAGTACCCACGGTTTACCTGCTCTGTATCCTTATCAAAAACCATTGGTGGAGGTAGGGCTCTGTTTACCTCATTGATTACCATTGTGTCTATATATTTACTTGTTTTACTTGAAGCATTGAGAGTAATGGGGCCACGGTTATACTCCTCCTCAGTAACAGTCATTTCGCCACTAGGTTCTATAGCTCCAATAAAAGTGATATTTACATCCGTTGCATTTGCTGTCTTCCACTTTAAAAGATAAGAGAGTTTTTCTCCTACTAAAACACTTTTTGCTTCAAAGAAAATGATTTCAGGTTTTCCTTTTTGAGGAAGCTCTAGCTTTGGAAGTTCATATGCATTTAATGAAAAAGTAATGAAAAACAGCAAAAAAACTCTTATCATTATTGCTACTTCATCTTCTCATATATCTGAACAAGTGCATCAACAAAGAGGTCACTATCGTTAGCACAACGAGCAACTCTATACTCTCTAAACCCCAACTCTTCGGCTATCTCTCTATACTCTACTTCAAGCTCAAAATCAGTCTCCGAGTTGTCTATGGTAAACGCCACTGGCACTACTATTACTCCACGATTACGAACTACTTTGAGTTTATCGTCTAGTGATGGAGTAAGCCACTCCATAGGGCCAACCTTTGACTGGTATGCCAAGTGAGTCTCGTGAAAGTTCATTTCCTCTTTTTTTAACATCACATTTAGGATAGCTACATGCTTTGTAACATGTTTCTCATAAACATCCCCAGCATCCACTATCTTTTTAGGAAGACCATGTGCTGAAAATATAAGGTCAAAATCTCTATAATCATCATTTCCTACACTCTCTTTGATATTTGCTATAACTGACTTGTTGTAAGTCTCATTTTCAAAAAAATGCTTTATCTCTACTAAAAGTGCATCACCGCCACTTCTATGATAAGCCTCTTCAAAATCTTCAAGTGAGGACTTTGTAGTAGTAGAAGATTGTTGTGGATAGAGAGGGACTAAGTATATTTTCTCAACATTAGCACTGTTTAGTCTCTCTATAACCTCACTTGCAAATGGAGGTGTATATCGCATAGCAAAATCAACAATAACATCTTCACCTAACTTAGTTTGTAGTTTTTTAACAAGGTTCTTTGTATGCCCAACTATTGGTGACTTTCCACCAAGTTGTCTATATATCTCTTGTGAAGACTCTGTACGATTAAAAACTATCATACCACCAACCATTTTTCGTATCAATCCACTCTTCATAGTCAGTATATTTTTATCAGCAAACATGTTTTTTAAAAACATCTCAACTTCATTAAGATTGTTTGGTCCACCCATGTTAAGTAGAACTACTGCTTCTTTTGCCATTATATTTTTAATCCTCTTTCACTCTTAAACTTACTTCATACATAAACTGTTGTAGAGGAAGCATATCTTCATATATCTTATAAAGTGTATCTATTAGCTCTTCACCGTTTACTATTAAGTCCGGTTTTAGTGTTTTAAATGTTGCCATGCCTTTATAAAGACTCATATCAGAGTTAGACATATCTGCACTAAAACCTCTTGGATAGCGTTTATACCCTTTTTCTAAATGTGTATACCCTTTGCCCATAGCTTTTATGTTGGTAAGTATATCTACTAACTCTTGGCGTTTAATGTCATCTTTGATGTACTCACGGTATGCATCGAGCATCGGCTTTTCAAACCATCTCACACCAACAGCTACCATCAGCTCATCTGGTGAGAAGTGCATATAAAATGCCGAACTCTGCATCCGTTTGTTGTTTCCCTGCCAAAATATCACACCTATTCTTGTCTTTATAGGCATTTTATTTGCACCCATTCTTCGAGTGTCTCTGTATATACGGTAGAGTGATTTATTTATCTTTGGGGTGGCATTTATAGTGGGTTCTAGTGCTTGAAGGTGTTCACCCATCTCTTCTACAAAAAGACGAGATGGATTTAGGATTTGTGTTTCGTAACTCTCTTTGTGCGCGACGAACCACTCTTTGTTGTTGTTCTCTTGTATCGAGCTTAAAAAACTCAGTGCATTTTCACCAAAACCTTTAAACTCCACAGATACGCCCTAAACTGTTTTTCTGTTTCTAAACGCCAGTGCTATCATCACAAAGATGATGGCATAAGTTACAGGCACAAAGTCAGGGATAGGAACAGGATCACCCTTAGCATACGAGTGCATACCAGCAAGATAGTAGTTCACTCCAAAGTAAGTCATGATAACTGATGTAAATGATAGTAAAGAGATAACACTAAAGTTAAATTCACTATACACTGACTTGATAAATCTAATGTGAATTACAATTGCGTAAACGAGAATAGTCACAAGTGCCCATGTCTCTTTTGGATCCCAACCCCAGTAGCGTCCCCAAGACTCATTTGCCCAAACACCACCTAAAAAGTTACCAACAGTTAAAAGTACTAAACCAACCATAAGACTCATCTCGTTGATGGCGTTTAACTCTTTAATGGAGTTAGATATTTGAAACTGATTTGACTCAGTTTTAATGATAAAAAGGATGATAGTAACAAATCCAAGAAGTGCACCAAGACCTAAAAAACCATACGACGCAGTAATCATACTTACATGTATACTTAACCAGTAAGAGTTAAGAACAGGTACAAGGTTAGTTACTTGTGGGTTCATCCAGTTTAGGTGTGCTACAAAAAGGATAAGCCCTGCTAATATCGCGGTAGAAGCAAGAGTCATTGATGAGCGTTTAGAGAATATAAACCCGGCAAGCACTGTTGCCCAAGAGATGTAAACCATAGACTCATAACCATCTGACCACGGAGCATGACCAGAGATATACCATCTAAGTGCTAAACCGAAAGTGTGAACTGCAAAGAAAACTATAAGAAGATATAGAGATGCTTTTGTTGCAAACGCCATCTTAAAACTTGGCTTGATGATTTTAGTAAAACTAAGTATCAGAAGTACAAAACCCATAACAAGATAGTATGGAAAGATACGCTCAAAGATATTTGTTTCGTTATAAAAAACTTCTGCTTTTATACGGTTTTCACTAGGGTAAACCGCTGCACCATTTCTCTTTTGGTAAGCAGCTATTTGAGTAAGTGCCTCATTACTTTTAGTCCAGTCTCCACTGCTAAGTGAAGCATCAACTGATGTGAAGTAAGCTATAGCAGCCGCTCTAACTTTTGCACTATCATCAGCTCCAAAAGTCTGAAGTGCTTCTATGGTTGCAAACCACTTATTTCCAACATCACTTTGAAGTGGCCACATTTTAAGAAGTGAACCAGTAAAAACCATATAGGCTACATTTACTTTCTCATCTACTTTTAGAGCTGCTTTGTCTAACTTGTTTCTATATTTTGGTTCTTTTCTTGTTGCTTCGTCTACTAACTCAGCTAGTTTATAACCGCGCATTCCATCTGGGTCTTCAAAAAACTGAGAAAAAGAGACATATTTTGCATCACTTACTGCACCGATAGCTGCGTTTACTTTCTCATCTTTAGTTCTAATAAGTTTGATGTTTCTATAGATATCTGGTCTTATCATCATTCCTAAGATAACTTGATTTGGTGTTAGTGAGTATGAACCTACACTCAGTGAAGAGCCTCTGTAAACTTTTGCAAGAATCTCTGTTGCAAGAGTGTTCATAGGCTTCATTCTACCCTTAGAGTCTTGTACTATAAGTTGACCAAACTTTGAAGAGTGCTCTTTTTCAAACGCCAGTATAGTTTTTATCTGTGGGTCTAGTTCAGCTGCAACTACTGGTGAAACACCAGCTAAAAGGCCTAATGCTAAAAGAGCTGGAACTATCTTAGCTTCACTCGCTTTTTTCGCTTTAGCTGCTAACTTGGAAAACCTATGTTTTCTAGAAAAGAGTGACCAGAACATCCCTATAGCTAAAAGTGTATAACCGATGTAAGATGGTAGTGTTCCTGGGTCATTATTAACAGAGAGGACTGTTCCCATCTCATCTCTATCGTATGAAGCCTGGAAAAATCTATACCCTCGGTGTTCTAAGATGTTGTTCATAAAGATTCTATATGGCATATTTACACCCTCTTCCTCATCAATAAGAACAACTTCACTTGCATAAGAAGCAGGACTCATAGAACCAGGATAACGATCTAGTTGAAAATCAAGAAGTTTGATTTTAAATGGAAGTGTTAACTCTTTTGCGCCATAAGCGATATGAACATCTACACCATTTACTAGGATATGTTTTTCTTGACCCTCTACACCTTTTCTTCCATAAACTAAACTCTGAGTAGTTTTACCATCTACACTTACGTTAAATCTAAGTGCTTCTATGCCACCTGACTTAGCTTTTGCATCTTGGTTACTAACAATCTTTTTACTTGCATGTGGTAAGAATTCACGTAAAACAAATGAACCCATATCAGTGCTGTAAAGGATCCTTGTGTTAAATTCTTCTTTTGGGTTTGCTTCTAAGTCACCCTCTGAGCGGTCATTCATCTTAAAGTATGATAACTTCATGTCATGACTCATGTAAAGTTTATCATCGACTATACTTAGGCCTATAACAGGCTTATCAAAGCTCTCTCCTGTAGCAAAATCAAGGATAAAGTTACCTGCATCATAGTAGTTCCCTTCATTCAGAGCAACTGGTTTTCCTTGTTCTCCAGAAGTAACCATTAAGTTAGCTATAGCTTTTCCACTTTCATCAGCCACTATACTCTCAATCGCATCAGGAATATACTCTACAAGAGATACATCAACTTTCTTACCTTCAACTTCTAAAGTAGTATCTAAAAAGTTTGATGACTTCTTAGATAGGTAAACTGCTTTATCCCACTCTACTTTTTTATCATTTGAAGTGGCGTTTACACTCACAAATGTTTCAGCACTTAGCATCGTTGAAGCACTAGAGTTCTCACGAATGTGCATAGTCCCTTCAAAACCAACATATCTAGTGATAGCTGCACCAAGTAAGATGATGATAAACGCACTGTGAAAGATAAACATCGGTGCTTTGTTTAGTGTATACATTTTGTACTTATGTATGTTAAGAAGTAAGTTAAACGCCAGTAGTCCCATTAAAACTTCAAACCAGCGAGCATTGTATATCTCTGCTTTCGCAGTCATAGTTCCGTAGTCATTCTCTACAAATGTTGCATATCCGATAGATACTGCAAATATAAGCATTAAAACTGCCATAGTTTTCATAGAAGAGATGAAAGATAAAAGTTGTTTCATAGTGAAGCCTTTAGATAATTAAAGGCTTATTGTAGTGAAAGTTGGATAATGAGGAGTCTAAAATAGATACTAATTACACCCTATCTAAACTTTTTTTCTAAACTCTACTAAGAACTCGCCATCATCAAGCTCTTTAGAGAGATATATAAAGTTTTGTGATACCTTTTCAAACAGGGGTACAGGTTCATGGAAGAAATAAACTCTTAAAATATCATTTTCATTTTTTAATGATTGTAACACTACTTGTGTGTTTACCATCGGTTGGGGAGCAGAACACTCTCGTGCATCAAACTCATAGACATTTAATCCATCTTCTTCATAGTTATAAACATCTAAAGTTGCTCTTGGTATATCTACTAATGTTTTTTGCATTTATAAATCCTTTAAACAAAAATATAACTATTTTTTTCTTTACTCCACTTAAAACTGTTAGAGACTTTTAAAAAAGCCTTAAGGACTATAGTTTCATGTACATCTTCACTGTAAATAGTTATAGGAGTGTGATAGTACCTTTCATAAGATTTAAAAGGGTGAAAGAGAAGATCTTTCCATGTAAACTCCATACTACCTTCATAAGGTTCAAAGGGAACAGAGGAGATTATACTTTTGTTTGTCTCTTTACATTTAAAGTAGCATATCACACTAAAACTATCTATCTTTACATACTCCAAAAGGGAGACTACATTTGCATGTGTTACTGGCATATCGAATCCTCAAGTGATTTAAATATACCTTCACTTAAGCAAAAAACATTCCATAATGCAAAATCACATACTATTTAGCTATTTTAATCTCGAAACATTTTCTTTGTGTATCTAGTAAGTCGACTGATCCATTATGTGCCTGTGCAATTTGACGAGAGAGAACAAGTCCTAAGCCATTGCCTTTTACTTTAGTACTCTTAAATGCTTCAAAAAGCTCTTTTTTGTTCTCAATAGCTACACCGCTGTCATAGATATAAAATATATGATACTCAGCATCACTGTTATATGATAACTCTATCGTTCCTTCTTCATTATCATCTAGCTCAATAGCATCAATGGCGTTTATAATGAAGTTAGAAAAAAGCATATCAAGAAGGTCTTTATCGGCGTTTAACTCAAAGTCAGCTTCAGGAAAACTAAACTCTATCTCTTTTGAGTAAGCATAATACCCCACAGACATATCTATAGACTTCTTTAACTCACTCCATAAAAATGTCTCTTTAGTTGCCTCGACACCTTTAGAGAACATAAGTGTCGCTTTAATTATTCTATCTATACGTGCTACTGAGTTTTGTATCTCTTCAACTATCGCTATATTCTCTGGTTTAACTCTTTTTTTAAGCGTTGAACTAAGAAGTGATATAGAGCCTATTGGGTTGCGTATTTCATGTGAGAGATGTGCTGCCATCTGTCCCATAGTAGCAAGGTTTTCTTTACGTTTTTGCTCTGTAATGTCTGTTGCTGAGAGCATAATCTTATCTTTGTAAGAAGAGCTTTTAACAAGATATGAAGAGGTGTTGAACTTTATCTCATAATCATTTTGCTGGTACTCTATGAGATTTAGAAGTTCCCATAGCTCTCGTGCTTGAGAGTTTTGTAAAAAAACTGTGTTATCATCATTTAAAATCCAGATGGCGTTTGGAAGAAATTCAACTACTTTTTCTACAGTATCTTGCAGGTGAGCATAAGAGGCTTTGAGCTCATTAAACTCTCCCTCTACTTTATATGTTTGCTCAATGAGAAGATTTAATTCTTCGGAAGTAATCGTTGACACTTAAATCATCTCTTCTGTATACATACTCTCTTCAAACAGAAGTACTTTGTCTCGTCCACTCTCTTTTGCAGCATAAAGTGCAACATCGGCAAACTTTATGCACTCCCAAGGGGAAGATGAATCCTCACTAAAGTTAGATATACCTACACTCAGTGTTTTACTAAATGACTCTTTATCTGCTTGAAAAACTTTCTTTGAAAAATCAATTCTAATCTTTTCAGCGATTTTAAACGCCATATCTTTTGTAGTGTTAAAAGTTATAAGTAGAAACTCTTCACCACCAAACCTAACAGCGTAATCGGAGCCTTTTATGTTATTTACTAAAATCTCTGATACCGCTTTAATAACCTTGTCACCAGTAGCATGTCCATAAGTATCATTTACTTGTTTAAAAAAGTCTATATCTACCATCATCACTGAAAAGGATTTATCATCATCTATCTCACCCTCTATATAACTATCTAAAAACCTTCTGTTATGAAGACCCGTCATTGGGTCTATAAGTGTTGTTTTGTGAAGCTTAGCCATCAGTATTTTAGTCTGTAGTACAGGTTCAGCAAGTTCAAAATAGTTAGTGATTATAGGAATAAGATTATCAACTCTTGTTAACTCATCATCTGAATCAACATAGATAAGTAGTGTCAAAGAGATATCTTCGGAGATACTAAAAGGAAGACATAAGCTCTGTTTCTTGTCATTATGACATAGTTTACACACTTTATGAAAATCACTTGAGCAAACCTTACTTGATGTTCTAAATGCTCGACATACTTCTTTGGATGACTCTATATCTGATGGTGTTACAAAGTTCACTGCGTCTGATAGGTAAACAACTCTTCGAGTCTTATTATGAATACTGTTTTCAAATATCATGAACTGGTCAATATTAAAATTATTTTCAATAATAAAAGAGAGTCTCTCATAAATCGTTGCTGTATCAGCATCAAGCTCTATAGTCTTTTTAAATTTAAATATTTCAGAGAGATCATTTAGTCTCTTAGCAACTTTACCTGCATCATTTGTCAGTTTTGTAGTTACTTGTTTTGAGAAGTCTCCCTTATAAGCTCTACTGATTCCATCTTCTAAATCATCAAAAAGTTTGATATATGGTTTGATAAAATAGACAGCAATCAAGTAAGAGAGTATCAAAAATAGAACTGAAATACTTACAATAGTAAAAATAGTATTGTATGTGATCATTTTTACTTCATCTGTATTTAACTCTAGAGTAATTGCACCTAGTACATCACCATCTACTACAGTAGTGTGACATGTAAGACAGTCAGGTTCTGAACTTGCATAAGCGATGTACGGGATAGTAATTCTTAAAAAATCTCTCTCTTCACGGGTGATAGACTTTCCAGTTTTTAGCACCTCTTTTTCTATCTCATCATAAGAAGCATACTTCACTCTATTGTTCTCAAACTCTTTCATATTCTCTTTAGAACGAATCACTCTAAGTGTTTTTACATCTTGATGTTTAATCATATTTCTTAAAAACATCTCTTTTTGATCCATCGCATTATAAACCATATGCGATGTTAGTCCATCTCTTACTGATTCTGCTATAGAGTTTGCTTTTGCTATGGTGGTCTGCTTTCCAAAGTCTATAAAATGAATCCAAACATTAGAGATTATCGCTATAGAGAGTGAACTAAGCATTGCTAGTACTATTACTAAAACTTTTTTATTTGTATGCATAACTCTTTTCCCTCTTAGTTCTTAAACGCCACTAATATTTTATATAAAGAGTGAGCATCATCACTTCCAGCAAGCTCTCTTATAGAGTGCATACCAAGAGTTGGAAGCCCTACGTCTATAGTCTCTATTCCGAGTCTTGTCGCAGTTATAGGTCCTATTGTAGAGCCACAGCCCATATCACTACGAGTTACAAAATTTTGTAGTGGCTCATTGATACTCTTCGCACTATCCATAAAACGCGAAATTGTTGTAGAGTTTGAAGCATATCGCTGGTTAGCGTTTACTTTTATAACTACTCCTTCATTCATCTTTGGTGCATGTTCTTTGTCATGTTTAGATGGAAAGTTCGGATGAATAGCATGTGCATTATCAG
>JAYEJR010000061.1:0-2698 GCA_034660715.1 Campylobacterota bacterium
AAAGATATGCAAATGGCTAAAGCACACGCTACTAAGCACGGTATGAAAACGCTTGGGCCAAACTGTCCTGGTATTATCACTGCTGAAGAGTGTAAAATAGGAATCATGCCTGGTATGATTTTCAAAAAAGGTAATGTTGGTCTTATCTCTAAGTCAGGTACATTAACTTACGAAGGTACAAATCAAGTTGTTAAAGCTGGATACGGTATTACTACTGCTGTTGGTATTGGTGGAGATCCAATTATCGGTCTTTCATACAACCAACTTCTTCCAATGTTTGAAGCTGATCCAGATACTGAATGTATCGTTATGATTGGTGAGATTGGTGGAGATCTTGAGATTCAAGCTGCTAAACTTATTAAAGAACAAATCACTAAACCAGTTGTGGCGTTTATCGCTGGTCAAACTGCTCCTAAAGGTAAAACTATGGGTCATGCAGGTGCTATCGTTTCTGGTTCTGCTGGAACTGCTGCTGAAAAAATGGCTGCACTAGAAGCTGCTGGTGTTACAGTTGTTGTTTCTCCTGCAGAAATCGGTAAAGCAGTTACTAAGGCTATGGCTAAAAAATAGTGATAGAGACTCTAGAGCTTAAAGATCTTAACTGTGGAGGAAGTGCTGCTACAATTAGAACAGCACTTGATATAGAAGGTTTTACTAATGTTAAAGTAAACCTTCTTAATAAACCAAATACAGTTTCGGCAGATATTAATAGTGATAAAGATTTAGAACTTTTGAAATCAGTTCTACGAGATCACAATTTTCCTTTACTGGATGATTAATTTTTTAGAGTTTTTAAAAGAAGTAGCTTCCAAAAGTTACTTCTTTTTTTTGAATATTTTATTAATATTAAATAATATCTAGAATATTCTTTATTTTTGTTTTGTAAAAGAGGGGAGAATATTGTAGATTGATATACTTTAATATTAAATATCTAATAATAAAGTAACCTATACTTCAAAAATAAAGCCTTAAAAAATCTCCCCTATGCATTAGATAGAGAAAACTTTTAATGCCTGTTTAGCTCTTTTAAATGAGCGTAAGAATACTAGGGAGTATTTTTATGCTTTTATACTTTCCCAAAAAAACTCCAAGTGTTTTTCAAACTGTGTTGCTAAAGCATCTGTAGAATTGTTGTCAAACCTCATAATCGTAACTTGAAGTCTTATATAGAATAGGGTGGATAGATATTCATATGATATCATCATTGGATCGCTTGAACGGATTAGTGAGTTCTGCATCATTATAAAGAAGCCTTCAGATAAAAGCTTTATATTTTCATTATGAAAATCACTCATAAATTGTTCTCTTAACTCTTTGTTTTGCATTAGTTCAATCATTAGCAAACGAAACATATTTTCATTTTTCTTGTCAAATGTAAGCATCTTATATTGCATGGTAAATTTCTGTAAAAATGGCTTACCTCTTGATGCTAATTCCTTAATCTCTTCACTACTTATAGAGAAGGGCGAAGAGAAAATACCTTTAGCTACCTCAAGAAATATTTCCTCTTTATTTTTATAGTGATTATAGATAGCACTCTCTCTTATGCCAACTTCTGAGGCTATTTTTCTTACACTTGCCCCCTTATATCCTAGCTCTGAGAATAGGGTAGTTGAGACTTTTAAAATCTTTTCTTTTGTTCCGCTTCTTTTGTGAACTATCGCTGTTTCAGGCATTTGAACCCCTTTTTTATAATATATGAACATCTGTTAACTATATAAGTAGTATATATGAACAAGTGTTAATTTACACTTATGTAAAAAGAACGCTTGTTCATATGAATAGATAAGTAAGTGAACAAGTGTTCTTGTGGTGAAAAAAGCTATTCAAAGGATAGTTTGAGTAAAATTCCACAGGTACAAGAGATAGTTACTTGAATAGATTCAAGAGGAAAGTCCGAGCTGCTGTAAGACAGTGTTCCATTTAACGAATGGCCGTAGTAATACGAGGGAGAGTGCAACAGAGATTAGACTTCTATTGTAATGATAGTAAAGGTGAAAAGGTGAGTGTAAGAGACCACCAGTCCCTATAGCGATATAGAGAGCTTGTAAACCCAACATGGCAGCAAGAAACAGATGGTCAGCGTCTTACAATGCTACTGTTTCGCTAGAAGCACAACGTAAGGTGTGTAGTAGATTAATAACTATTAGAACAAAACTCGGCTTATTTTGTACCTATCTACAACAAAACCCCTTTAAATGGGGAACTTCAAACTGTTTTTTTATTAGCAGTGACCGCTGAGTGACCGAACAAAGAAGAATTAGCTCCTTAATCTATGTTTTTAGCCTCTATAACACTCGTATAATAGGGTTACCTTGGAACTAGAATGACCTAGAAGACCTGCTAACTCATTTATACTGACTATATTCTCTTTTAACATCAATGTAGCAAATGTATGTCTAGTAGAATAGAGCTTATATCGTGTTACACCTGCATCCTCACATACATTTTTCCATTGACTGCGAAATAAATGTGCATCATCTATATTGCCAAATATAAAGATATTATTACTTTGAATAGCTTTCACACAATCAAGCATATAAAAGTTATAGGGTACTTTTCTAATTGCGTTAAATGATTTACCACTGCCGATTACACCCCGTGTTCTAGTTCTCTGTATATAAATAGTCACTCCTGAAAAACCAAACTAAACCCTATATTTAGGGATTTAAAAGCATTTTTTGTATATAATTTCAAC
>JAYEJR010000062.1:0-2669 GCA_034660715.1 Campylobacterota bacterium
TCTTTTTCTACAAAGATTTTTTTACGAGTTTTAGGGTCCATCTCTGTGTAGTACATTACTGCTGAGTATGTTGATGGCGTTGGAGTAAACACCTGAGCTTGCTCAGGGTTCATCTGTAGCTCTTCACTTGTAAAGCGTTTGAGTTCATGCATATCTTTCTCTTCACACCCTGGATGTGCTGCTATTAGATAGTAAGTCAGAAACTGCTGCTTACCCTCTTCACGGTTTAGCTTGTCATACATCTCTTTAAAGTCTACAAGAGTCTGTTTCCCAGGTTTACCCATCAAGTCTAGTACATGCTGTTGAGTGTGTTCAGGAGCTACTTTCATCTGTCCAGATATATGATGCTGTACCAACTCTTTTAAGTAAGAGTATCCATGCTCTTTATCTGCTGTGATAAAGTCATAACGAATCCCTGAAGCCACAAAGGCTTTTCTAACGCCCTCTACATTTCGGATTTGGCGTAGTAAGTTGATGTTTCTTGAGTGGTCAACATCCATACTTCCACAAAGGTGTCTTGAATCTACACAGCGTTGATGTGCACATGTACCGAGCTTGAGTTTTTTGTTGCACTCATAACCGTACATGTTTGCAGTAGGACCACCAACATCAGAGATGATGCCCTTGTAGTCTTTGTACTTGTTGAAGTCTTTTGCCTCAGCTAAGATATTCTCTTCACTTCTTGTACGAATGGTACGACCTTGATGAACGCCAATAGCACAGAAGTTACACTCTCCCCAACACCCATGATGCGTCATGATAGAAAACTTGATAGTCTCTAAACACTTCACTTTTCCCATCTTTTCATAGTAAGGGTGTTGTTCTCTTGTAAAAGGTAGGTTTGAGTGAGCATCCATCTCATCTTCATTGAGATAATCACATGGTGGGTTTTGGATTAAAAACCTTGTATCGACTGGTTGACACAAACCATTTGCAGATATAGGGTCGTTGTTGTCATAGAAGTCATCAAATAGGTCTATATACTTCTCTGGAGTATCAACACAAGCTTGATGTGATGGAAGTTGTATGAACTCCTCTTTTGGCTCTTTTGAGATGTAACAGATACCACGGATATCTCTATAATCTTCTCCTAACTCTATCGCTTTTGTGAGTTGCTCGATAGCTATCTCACCCATCCCATAAACCATGATGTCAGCTTTTGAATCAAATAAAATAGGCTTTTTCATCTTGTTAGACCAGTAGTCATAGTGGCTTGTTCTTCTAAGACTTGCTTCAATCCCACCAAGCACAAGCGGCACAGTGTTTTTAAAGTAACGACGGATAAGGTTACAATAAACACTTATAGCACGGTCTGGGCGTTTGTTATTTTTTCCGCCTGGTGTATAGTCATCAGAATTTCTAAACTTCTTTGTTGCTGTGTAGTTAGAGACCATACTGTCAACACTTCCACCACTCACACCCCAGTAGAGTTTGGGTTCACCTAAACGCATAATATCATCAGGAGACTTTATGTCTGGTTGACCTATCATGCCTACTTTGTATCCCATCTGTTCTAGCATACGTCCGACCATAGCTACACCTATAAATGGAGAGTCTATATAGGAGTCGCCACTTACTAAGATAACATCGCAGTAATCCCAGCCACGAGCATCCATATCAGCACGAGTTGTAGGTAAAAAATCTTTTTCGCTAAAGGTTACAGTATCTCTATTTGAATTTTGGTGTCTGTTTTTGTGTCGTCTACTCATTTATAAGCCTTTTGTGGTTGAGTTTATGATTTTTTCAAACATCTGAGATATATAGTAATCTTTATCATCAGGCTGAAACAATACATTTTTATTTTCTAATTCTATTTTAGTAATATCATCATGCAGGGATGCAATTTTACTAAATGGTGTGTTGGAGACTATAAATGAGTTTAAAACAGTACTCTCATCATCCATCTCTTGCTCTTTTAATTTTATAGATTTATAAAAATTAATTTTTGGGTCTCTGTATGGATTTAAGTTTCTTATTCCCTTTGGATCTATAAAAGTGATATACTGCTTCTCGTCTCGTTTTATCCACATAATAAAATCTGGATAAAAACTACCATCTTCAAAAAACCCAACACCTACTTTTGATTTATTTCTCAACAAAAAAAGTTCATCGTTTTGATAAGTATCTCTATTTTTTTCAAGATAAAACTCTAAATCTTCTACAAAATCCATTTCACCTTTATTTAGTTCTATTGGTGATATTTTTATCTTTTTTTGTTCTTTAAATAGTAAGGGGTTATATAGATGCTTACTACTTACAAATGATTTAAAATAATTTAAGTCTATTTTATATTCCAAATTATCATTAGAGAGTCTCTCTTTTAGAATTTTTAACTTTTCTATTAAATCACCATTTCCCTCTTCATCGCAAGAGACTTTATACTCTTCTACAAAGTTTGCATCATTATCTTCTAGTTCTCTATACTCCATAAAGTCTTTCTCATAACTATTTTTATGGTACTTATAGAACTCATCTACATACTTTTTTAAAAGTATACTAAAAGCATCTCCTATCCTTTCAAAATCGATAAATTTTGAAATGAAAAAATAATCTTTTGGTGCTTCTAAAACATACCAATCACTGTTTTGTATAAAATCATCAATTACTCTTTTATCTATATTCAGATTAAAATAAGATTTTTCATTTTTATAATTAATTAAATCTAAGAA
>JAYEJR010000063.1:0-2664 GCA_034660715.1 Campylobacterota bacterium
TTCGTTTCTCACTCGGATAAACTAATACTGTTATGATATAATTGTTTCCATTAAAAGGAAATTAAATGTCACGTATAGTTTTAGGATTGGATTTAGGGATAACTTCTATTGGTTGGGCTTTAGTTAAAGTAGATGAAAAAGTAAAAGAAAATAATAAAATTATTAAAAGTGGTGTTCGAATATTTACCATCGCAGAGCACCCTAAAGATGGGAAATCTTTAGCTCTCCCTCGTCGTGAAGCACGAAGTGCCAGACGAACTACGAAACGAAAGGCTCAAAAACTTCGAGCTATAAAACAACTTCTCATAAAAAATAAAATACTAACTCAAGATGAACTTGATACTTTATTTATAGGTAATAAAGGGCAAAAGGATGTTTGGGAGCTAAGAAGAGAAGCTCTTTATAGGGAGCTGAACAACAGAGAACTCTCACGGATTATGATTCATCTTGCTAAGCATAGAGGATACAAATCAAACAGAAAGAGTGATGAAGTTACAGACAGTGAAGGGAAAGCTGTTCTCTCAGGAATTAGTCATAATAAAACTGTTTTAGAAAGTGCGGAATTTTTAACTGTTGGTGAATATATATCAACAAAAAAGAAAAAACACAATGGAAAAGATAGTGAGGGAAAACTTAACTATGAAAATTCTGTTGCAAGAAGTATGCTTGAAGATGAGATAGCGATAATATTTGCAAAGCAAGAAGAGTTTGGCAGTAAGTTTGTAAACAATGAATTTCTAAAAACTTATAAAGAGATAGCATTTGAGCAGAGACCTTTAAAATCAGTAGCGGGTATGGTTGCAAATTGTCCTTTTGAAGTGGATGAAAAAAGAGCTTCACAAAGTTCATATAGTTTTGAGTATTTTAGAGCCTTGCAAAAACTTAAAAATTTACGAGTCATAGATGAGAGTGGTTATGAGATGCCACTTATATTTGAACAGATAGCTCAAGTTATACATAAAGCAAAAACAACTACAAAATTTACATACAAATCATTTAAAAAACTTTTTCCACAATACAAAGAGATGAAGATTAAAGGTTTAACATACCATGACCATAAAACAGGTGAAGTGAAAGATCCTGAGGGAACAAAGTTTTTAGATTTTAGTGCATTTCAAAAGATACACAAAGCAGTGCAGAGTGTAGATAGTTTGTACTGGAATACAATAGAAAATAGTTATGAGGTTTTAGATGATATCGCTAAGGTTCTAACTACAGAAAAAGATGATAACGAGAGTTTGAAGCAACTCTTAGAAATAGTAGAGAGTGAAAAAGCATGTGAAGCTCTTTTGAGTCTCTCTTTTTCAGGGTTTGGACACTTAAGCAACAAAGCACTCAGAAACATTATTCCGCACTTAGAAGATGGAGACGATTACGACAAGGCTTGTAGCAAAGCAGGGTATGACTTCAAGGCGATATTTCAAGGTGAAAAAACTTTACTCTTACCACCACTCAGTAAACAAGAAAACATAGAGATGACAAACCCTGTAGTGAAGAGAGCAGTAGCTCAAATGAGGTTGGTTTACAATGCTATCGCAAGAAAATATGGTGAGATTGATGCAGTACATATCGAGTTTACGAGAGATATAAAAAAGTCGCATAAAGATAGAAACAACATCAAAAAAGCTCAAGGAGAGTTTCAAGATAGAAAAGAGGAGGCGAGGGTTCATGCTACTGAGATACTAGGACATGATCCAAGTGCAAAAGAACTTTTGAAATTTAGACTCTGGAAAGAACAAAATGGAGAGTGTATCTATAGTGGAGATGAGATAAACCCTGAACTACTAAATGACCCTTTTGCAACTGAAGTAGATCATATACTTCCATATAGTCGTTCACTTGATGACTCTTTGAACAATAAAGTCTTATGTTTTACAAAAGAGAACCAAGATAAAGGCTCTAAAACACCATACGAGTATATGAGTCAAGAGCAGTTTAGTGAGTTCGAACAGAGAGTTAAAGGCTATAAAAATGTTAGACAAGCAAAGCAAGGACGACTTTTAAAAACTAACTTTGATGAGAGTAGTGAACTAGCATTTAAAGAGAGAAACAAAAACGACACCTCTTACATATCTAAGTTTATAAAAAACTATATGGAAGCACATATAGCATTTAAGGAGTCAAAAGATAAACGCCATATATTTACTATGAACGGGATGCTTACCTCACAACTCCGTTTCAAGTGGGGAGTGGGTGACAAGAACAGAGATAACCATCTTCACCATGCAGAAGATGCCATCATACTAGCATTTTCAACGCAGTCTATGGTACAAAAACTCTCTAGTGTTTCAGCTAAACGTGAGGGGTATATATATGAGTCTAAAGAGAAGAAGTCTAAAGCTTTAAGGTTTGAAACACCGCTAGAAGATTTTGGAGA
The DNA here is from genome assembly GCA_034660715.1 of Campylobacterota bacterium. GTDB lineage: Bacteria > Campylobacterota > Campylobacteria > Campylobacterales > Sulfurimonadaceae > Sulfurimonas. Next base: position 2,378 of record JAYEJR010000063.1, read on the forward strand.
AAAGGTTAAGGAGAGTTTGAGTGAGATTTTTGTTTCGCATATGCCACGAAGAAAGGTTAGTGGAGCTGCTCACAAAGAGACTATATATAGCAGTAAAACACTGAGTATGAAAAAAGAGAATGGTAAGCTTGAAGTTCTTAAAGGTGGTAGTACTACAAATAATGTGAAGTTAAAACATGGTGTAGCTCTAAATGACTCTATGCCGAGAGTTGATTTATTTCAAAATAAAAAGACACACAAGTACTACCTTGTACCTATCTATGTCAGCGACTTTGTAAAAGACAAAT